>JAFRJH010000180.1 GCA_017432385.1 Kiritimatiellia bacterium | reverse complement strand
TCTTCGCGCGTTCAAGCGCCTTGGCATAGTTCACGCCCTTCCGCTCGCCCTTCGGGGGTGGGTTCCACGAATAGAACGGACTCCCCCCGACCGCGCACGGCACAACGCCTATGGTCTCGCCGGGATGGTCTGCGAGATAGCACCTCACGAACTCGTCGACAGGCCCGACCGCAGCCACGGCCTTGTCGAAATGGTATGGGGCCTTCGCCGCCACCCAGCGTCCGTCACGATCGAGCTTGTACGCGCGCGGCACGACCTCCCTGTCCGCGTCGGACATCTTCGCGCGCCCTGCCATGTTGGACTGACCCATGCAGAGGACGAGCTTCATGTCCTTCGGCGCGTCAACGGGCTTCTCCGATGGATCTCGCGCCAGCTCCCCGACGGCCTCGTACCTCGCTATGTCGTCCGCAGACGAACCGGCTCTCGCACGGTCGACGTAAACCTTATCTTCCCAGCCCGCGCCGCGCGGCAGCACTTTGAGGACGAGCCGCTTCGTTCCCTTCGGCAGACGGCGGAGAGCATAGCGTATCGGAAGCCCCTTCCAGAAATCGTCCTGCACGAGCACGCCGTCCGCATAGAGCCGCGCCATGTCGCCTTCGTAGTCAATTTCCAGCATGTTCGCGCCCGGCTTCACCGGCACCTCGTACGCCGCCGCGGCCTCCCAGGCGCTCTCGTCGGGCGGCATGGCGACGCCCGCGGGCCCGATGCGCACGGGCGGGGGCGTGCCGGCGGGTTTGACGAGCCGCAACGCCGAGACGTCGCAGACGAGATTCTCGCCGCGCACGCAGGGGCAGTGCGGTCCGCACGGCTGCGGCGCTTCCGACAAGACCCGCCCGTCAAGGAGACGTTCCACCTTGCCGTCCTTCTCGACGCCGATCCAGCATTCACCATCGGGCTTAAGACGGCGCACGTAGTCGTTGTGGAAGACGAACCGACCGCGGCGCGTTTCATTTTTACCCACGAACACGGGATCGGCAACCGCAAGCTCCTCCGCGTTTTCGCGGCAGAAATCGGCGAGCGCCTTGATCATCCAGTATGCGTACTGCGGCTCGCCGAATTCGCTTATCGGTGCCATAAACTCATAGCTCACGACGGGCAAATCGTTGTAGTTCGTGAAACGCCCGCGCTGGCTCTCCGCCATGTTGACGCCGGATTCGGTCGGGTTCGAGCCGCCGTGGTACATGTAGAATCCGGGGAGGTTCGACCCGCTGCCCAGTTTGACGACGGCGAGCGCGAAGGCGTCCATAGGCTCCATCACGAGACGCCTGTGGTAACTCGACGCCATGCCGCCGCCGAGTTCGCAGGTGAAGTACGGATACTTCTCCGCGCCTTTCGCGTCCTCGGCCTTCTGCTTCCCCAGCTGCTCTGTCGCGATTACCGACGACGTACGCGCCGGTCGCATCTCGAACGCCGACTTGTAGCCGCTCGGCATCGACTTGAGCTCGCGGTCCCAGAATCCCTCCGCGTAGTCGCCGTAGAGCGGAATCATCTCGCCGAACGTCGTCTCGGGTCCGTTGAGCCGCGGCCAGCCGGTCCGCGTGTACATAGGCACGTCATATCCCGCGTCCACGGCGAGCTTCTTGAGTGCCTGATAATAGGGCCACGGCCCGCGGCTTTCGTTCTCGAGCTGCACGCCGATGACCGGTCCGCCGTTTTTCCAGAGATGCGGCGCCACTTCCGAGTGGACGCGCTCGAACAGCCTTTTCGTCTCGCCGAGGAAACGCGCGTCTCTCGAACGCAGGATCTGCCGCGCCTTCTTCGCGTCGTCGTTCGCCCACTCGAGCCCCTTGTCGACGAGCCAGTCGGGAAATCCGCCCTCGCGGCACTCGCCGTGCGCCCACGGACCGATACGCACAACCGCCCACAGCCCTGCCTTCTTGACTTCGCCAAGGAAAGCCGACAAGTCCCGGTTTCCGGAGAAATCCCATTCGCCTTCCTTCCATTCGTGATGGTTCCAGAAGACGTATGTCGAGACGATGGAAACGCCGCCCTCCTTCATCGTCGCGAGAGACTCCGCCCATTCGTCGCGCGGCACGCGGGAATAGTGCATCTCGCCCATGACGGGGATGAGCGCCCTGCCGTTGAGCCTGAGGCACTTCGACGTGACATCCAGTCGGTCGCCGTTCGGCGCGACGTTCGCGCCCTGCGGGATGATCCGCTCCCCGGAACCCGATGCCTGTCGCACCGGCCGCACGCCCACGCGGTCGATGACGACGCCGGGATCGACGGCCGTGATCGTCGCCGTCTTCGCGCCGGACGGAATCGGCACGTCAACGCGTATGAAGTTGTCCTGGACGGCGACGGCGCGGACGGAATCCTTCTCGCCGATGTTGGAGTCGCTGCGCGGCACCTCGACGTATTTCGCCTCGCCGTCGTCGAACGACACTTTCACGCCGAGCTTGAGCCCTGGCCAAAGCGCAAAGTCAGGAAGAAACTGAAGAACAATAGTCCCTTTTTCGACAGGATTAACAGGATTTACATGATTAAGGGTTGGAGATTCGAGTTGGAGTTGGGGTGTGGAATTTTCATCTGCTCTCAATCCTGTCAATTTTGTTAATTCTGTCAAAGAGTATTTTACCACGGCTCCTGCGCCGACGCCTGGCTTGACCGGTAGAAGCGCGAGGGCGTTGCCGCTTGTGCCAAGGCCAGCGACATTCACCCATTCGCCGCCCTTCGCGCCGCGCTCGCGCACGACAGGCTCAATCCACGTCGGCTCCTCAAGACCCTTCGCGCGCTCCCACGCATACGCCGTGGCGACATAGTCGTTCCGGCTCTCGCCACGGCGATCCTTCCGCTCCGGATCATCCGGCTCGTTCCACGGCCACTGCATCTGCGAGCTCCAGCGGTTGTGCGTCGTCGGCTGGCGCATTCCGCCGTTCTCGTCGATCGTGTCGCACCAGAAGCTCGACCACTTGCCGCCGTCGAGCTTGTCCCAGCGCTCGTACAGGGGATCGATCACGCTCCGCGCGTAGTCTTTGTCGCGCCCTTCAAGATGGATGATCCCCGCATAGGCGAGGAAGCGCGCCTGGAAGCCGACGAGACGAAAATACTCGTCAGCGATTTTTAGCCGTGTAGAACGTGTAAAGCGTGTAGAATCGTGGAGAAGCCGTTCGATTGCCATGTCCTCGTTCAACAGGTCGTGGTAGCGTTTAAGAAGAGACGCCTTCACGCTTTCGGGCAAATTGCGCGACCACTGAATGCACATGTGCTCGGGCTTGCGGTTGAATCCGAGATTGTAGTATTCGGCGAGATGTGCCGCAATTCTTTCCTTTGTGCTCTTTGCGTCCTTTGCGGCTAAAAAGCCATCAACCCATTCCGAGAGAAACCTGTCCTGCGCGTCAGGGCCCCACGATTCGGGGTCTGCGGCAAACTTCCCGAAGGCATCGAGCAGGATCTCCGCCTGGAATACATCGCCCGCATTGACCATCCAGACGTCGCGAACGCCGTTCTCCCAGCACTTCGCGACAAGTTCGTACCACATGAACGCAGGCGGCGTAGTGCAGAGATGGATGTAGCCGTGCGGGCTGCCGTGGTAGGAAAGATGCCAGTAGATGCCGCCGCCGTAGCCCTCGCATTGCGGACCGCCGACGCGCCTGACGTAGCCGAAGTTGTCGTTCGTCCACATGATCGTCGCGTCTTTCGGCACTTTGAGACCTGCATTGAAAATCGGCAGAACCTCCTTGTAAGGACAGAACAGCTTCGGCGCCCCATCGGGAAGAAGTGCGCACTGCGCGGCAAACACTTCTTCAAGAATCTTGATCTTCTCTTGCGTCGTCTTTCCGTCCGGCATGCGCCCGTCGTGAATGCCGCGCATACCGATCGTCCACAACACATCCGTTCCCCGTTCCCCATTCCCCGTTCCCCTCCTCACGCCTTCGCGCCAGTAATCTTCAAGAAAGTCGCGGTTCGACACCCAGCTCCACTTCTTCTTGTCCGCTTTGGCGAGATAGCAGTTGTTGCGCAGCATCGGCTCGCAGTGGCTCGTGCCCACCGTGATGCCCCAGTGTCTCGCGAGTTCAAGGTTTTCGGGGCGCGCGGAAAACTCGTAGCCGCCTTCGTGCATCGCGGGCCATATCAGGTTAAGTCCGTTCGCCTTCATCAGCGCAAAAATCTCGGCGTATGCGTTTGTGCCGATCTGCTCCTCCGCGCCGAAGTGACGGACGGCCCACGGCCGCAGCCCCCAGTCCTCGTCGTTCACGAAGATGCCGCGATACCTGACGCCTTCGGCTAAAGACAGAAGTGGCAACACCCACAACGCCCATGTCGTAAGAACTGCGAAAACCTTCATTCCGTCCCCCTATCTGGCAAAGAACTTCCAGTCCTTGATGCGGCCGATGTCTTTCCCCTGGCGCGGCGTGTAGCGGAAACCGAAGACCTCCGCCTTCGCCGGGACATGGAACTCGATCCAGTGCGGAAGCGTCCGTGAACTCGTGAGCCAGAACGCCTCGATCTGTCCGTCGACCGCGTTCTCCGCAACGCCGTCCTCGCGGATCTCCTCCTCGCTGTCGACGCCGGTTATCTGCACGTCCAACGCATTCATCGGATTGCCGTCCCTGTCGAGAAAAGCGAACTCCGAAATCGTCGCGAGGTTCTTCGCGTCGTATGTCGTGACCGCCTGCAGCGTGAAGTAGTTCCCGCGCACGCCCTTCCCGAACATCACGACCTGCGACGCGTCGCCGGACGGGAATGTTCCGGCGGCGACCTCCTCGCCGCCGGCGAACTTCTCGTGCGCGCGCCGCACGCGGTTGAAGTCCGTGTCCAGCTGGAGAACGTCGAGTACCGCCTTCCCGACGAAATCCACTTCGCACTTTCCGCGCGGACCGAAGAAGTCGAGAACGACGATCTCGTTGCCGCCCTTCCTCAGCCAGCAGCCGGGAACGTATAGCGTCTGCTGCGGACCTATCGACCAGAAGCGCCCGAGGTTGTGTCCGTTCACCCACGCGATTCCCTTCGTCCAGTTCGTCATGTCGAGGAACGTGTCGGACGGCGTTTCGTCGGAGACGTCGAGTTTGCCGACGTAGAGCGACGGCGAATCGGAGCTACCGGTCGCATCGACAGCCGCGGACGGCGGTGGAACGCCGTCCCTACCGATTTTTGCAACTGCCTCTAGGATGTCCTCGCCATCGGGGTCGAGCGGAATCATGCGTGCGGTCCAGCCGGTGAGTTCCGTCTAGTCGAGGCGGACGCGTCCGCTCATGCCCTTGCGGTCCTCCATCCCGGACGAGGAGTTGATGCGCCCCATCGCCTCTACGACGATCTGCAGCAGCCTCGGACGGTTCTCCTTCGAGCGATAGATGCGCGGCCTTATTCCGCGATGCCTGCGGTCGAGAACACCAATGCGCTTTCCGTCGAGGAACACGTATCCGAAGTCGTGCAACTCGTCGACATTGAGGAGCCCGCCCTCCTCCGGCGCGAGCATGCGCTCGTACGAGACGAGTCCGAAGCCCTGTCCGAGTTTCTCCATGAACTGCGGGCGCTCCATCTCCCGTTCGCTTTTGACGAGTGAGTCGACCGACGCAACGCGCGACATCGCGACCGATCCGTATGCCTTTGTCGGAATGTCAGCGGGCGGATCGGGTATCGTCTCGCCCTCGTTGAGATGGCGCATTGCGCGCGCGCGGTATTTCGCGTAGCTCGGGTTGGCGCGTCCGTTCTCGTTGATCGGCGCCTCGAAGTCATAGCTCGTGACGTTGGGAATGAACGGATTGCGGCAGCCGACCCATCCGCCGAAGCTCGTCCCGCCGTGCGCCATGTAGAGCGAGAAGCTGACGCGGTGGTCGAACATCCAGTCTATCGGACCGAAGAACTCGCGGTCCGACTTCGCGTAGTGATGGGCCTGTCCCCACGTGTCGAACCACGCGGGATAGTACTCCGCGCACATGAGCGGGCCCTTGGGCTGGTACTTGCGGACGATCTCGAATCTCTGCTCGGGTTCCGCGCCGAAGTTCGCCGTCTGGAAAAGCTCGGGGATGAATCCGTTCTGCATGACCCGCGGCGGATTGCATGCGTAGAGTGGAACCTCGAAGCCCGCGTCAATCACGGCCTGGCGGAGCGTGCGCATGTACGCGACGTCGCTGCCGTGGAGTCCGTACTCGTTCTCGACCTGCACCATGAGGATCGGTCCGCCCCTCGTGGCCTGAAGCCCCGCGAGCTGACGTCCGACCGCGTGCAGCCAGTTCGTCGCGGGAACGACCCAGCGCGGATCTGACGAGCGCATCGAAATCGGCTTCGCACCGTTTGCCGTGTCGTCAGACATCAGCCACCACGGCGCGCCGCCGCCTTCCCACTCGGCGCAGCTGTAGGGTCCGGGACGGAGAATCACCCACAGTCCCTCCTTCTGCGCCATGCGGCAGAACTCCGCGACGTCGGCGCGTCCGTCCCACTTGAAGACGCCCCTCTCGCGTTCGTGGAAGTTCCAGAACATGTAGCACCCGACGGCGTTGCATCCCATCGCCCGCAGCATCCTGAGGCGGTGCTGCCAGTAATCGCGCGGAATGCGCGCGTAGTGAACCTCGCCGCAGCGAACGACGAAAGGTTTGCCGTCGAGGAGGAAATCATTCTCCCCGATTTCAAATGTGGCGGAAAATGCCGAAAGTACGGATGCCGCGGCATATGCTAGCAGAAATACATTTCTCATAACTGGCCTTTGTGGTCTGCTGTCATTATAGCAAACCACACCCTCCGGCATAATACCCATCTGGGTAGCAGTGTTTCATGAACGCCCTCCCGACGCGGAGAGAGCTCTGCGGTGGTTGACGGAATCAGTGCTATTCTCGGAAGTGTGCCTCTTTCGTTCACTTTGAAAGCGAGAAATTGTAGAATCAACAAAAGAAGATTCGAGTGAACCTTTTGAGGGAAGAAGTGCATATCACTGTATAAAGAAGGTGTCTGCGCGAATGGTGAACGCGAAGGCCCAAACAAGATGGAAGTCTGGCAAGAGATACGAAAAGACAAGGAACGCGGAGCGGAAAGGCTGGTTGCCGAATACGGCAACCGCCTTTATGCGGCCGCCGTCTTGCTTTGCGCCAACGACCAAGACGCCGAGGAGCTTGTCTTCCGCACATTCGACCAGGCGGTAAAGAAGATACGTCTCTTTGACCCCAGCCGGAACTTCTTCACTTGGCTGTACGCGATCATGCTCAACTTCCACCGCATGAACCATCGCCGCCGCCGCGTAGAGGAAGTCCCAATGGGGGCGGCGGAAGACCTGCCGGAGCAGGTCGCGGGCACGGCGGCGGAAACGCATAATGCCGACGATGAGGTTGCGAACGCCATACGTGCGCTCTCGCAACCGCTCCAGGAGGTAGTCGTGCTGCGCTATTTCGCCGACAAATCCGTCGAGGAGATTGCCGCCGCGCTTGATATCCCGGTTGGAACCGTCAAGTCGCGTCTGCACAATGCACGAGAAATGCTTGTTGGACTATTGCCCGGACATGGAAAGGAGAAATCATGACAGAAGAGAATGTTGACCGCGTCCTGACCGCATGGGCCAGGGACTATGTAGCGGGGAAATCCCTGCCGGAACAGTTTTCCGAGAGACTGCGGCTCTCGGTCCGCCGTTCGCGGCGGGCGTTCAAGGTGAGGCTTACGATACTCATTGCTCTGATAGCCGCAACCGTCACGCTCGCCATCGGCATGACTGGACGCACAACGCCACCGTCAGACAGAAAGGCGGCTCTCATTGCGGCAAATGGTGCCGCAAAGGAAGAATGTGTCACGGGCTGGACTTTGCTGAGCATGTTCCGCGAGTGCTTCCGTCGTGGCAAGTCCGGCAAGAAGAAGGAGGATGAATAATGGAGTGGATGGGGCAGGGGCTCGTGTTGATGATCGCGGGCATGGGAATCGTCTATGCGTTCCTCTATGTGCTGATCTTCGTTTCTGACTGGTCAAGCCGGTTCGTGTCGCGGTTCGAGGCGATTCTCCCTGATGACAAGCCCAAGAAGATGACTCGTGCGGCGATGCCGGAAACGCCCAAGGCGGGGACGGTTCAGCCGACAGTCGCCACCTCCGGCGAGGCAGTTACCGCACCCGTGCCGGGAACCGTGCTGCGGTTGACCGCGTCGGAGAGGCAGAGCGTAGCCAAGGGCGATGAAATACTTGTGATGGACGTCATGAAGATGGAAACGCCGATTACCGCCCCGTGCGCGGGAACGGTGTCGCTGAAAGTGGCCGTGATGGACAAGGTGGCGACAGGCGACACGGTGGCGTTCGTAAGTTAAGGGGGATGCATGAAGATTAGACTTTTTGTGGCTGTTCTGGCTGCCGTATGTGCGTTCGGCGCAAGTGCCGAGGGCGACTGGAAAACAACGCTCGGCAAGGTCGCAGACCTTTCATGCGATACGGGACTCGCGGGGTTTGCGAAGCGTGAGGCTCCCGCCTACATAACAGGGAAGTGGGACGAGGCGGAGCGTCCGCACAAACCCTCAGCGGGAGCTACGGCGGCTAACGATCACGGCTACTACGGCAAGGACGGGGCGTGGCATGGCGGATATTTTGACGACACAGGCGCATTCGTCGAGGGGCACGAGGTGAAGACGCTCTTCGGCATCCCATACGGCGTTGGGCAGCTGATAATGATTCCAATATGCCTTGTGCTGATGTACCTTGCGATTGTAAAGGGATTCGAGCCGCTTTTGCTGCTGCCCATCGGTTTTGGCGGACTTCTTGCTAACTGTCCGCTGTCCGGCATCGTCGCCCCGGCAATGATGCACGGCGGCATCATATCGTTCCTTGAATCTGGCATTCCCGTCATGCAAGGCGGCATAGTCGAGCCGGGCGGGTTTCTCCACTACTTCTTCAAGTTCGGCATCGACACTGGCGTGTTCCCGATAATGATCTTCATGGGCGTGGGTGCGATGACGGACTTCGGCCCGCTGATCGCCAGCCCCAAGTCCGCGCTACTCGGCGGCGCTGCGCAGTTCGGGATCTTCTTCGCGCTCTTCGGGGCGTTGGGTCTGAGCTCGCTGTTTACAGACCTTGGATTCGGGTTGAAGGAAGCCTCGGCAATCGGCATCATAGGCGGTGCGGACGGTCCGACCGCAATCTGGCTCACCTCGCGTCTCGCACCCGACCTTTTGGGCGCAATAGCGGTTGCTGCGTATTCGTACATGGCTCTCGTTCCGATCATCCAACCGCCGATAATGAAGGCGCTCACGACAAGGGAGGAGCGGCTTATCAGGATGCCGCAGCTGCGCAACGTGACCAAGATAGAGAAGATCGCGTTCCCGCTCATCGTCCTTCTGCTCTGCGCCTTGCTTCTGCCGTCCGCCGTGCCGCTCATTGGTGCGCTCATGCTCGGAAATCTCGCAAGGGAAGTCGGTGCGTCCGTCTCGCGCATCGCCGACACCATGTCGAACGCCCTCATCAACATCGTGACGATCATGCTTGGCCTTTCCGTCGGGTCGAAGCTCGCCTGCGAGAAGTTCCTCTCCGGACAGACGCTCGCAATCCTCGCACTCGGACTCTGCGCGTTCTGCGTCGGCACGGCGGCTGGCGTCATCATGGCAAAGATAATGAACCTCTTTTGTCGTAAGGAGAACCGCATTAATCCGCTCATCGGGTCTGCGGGCGTGTCCGCCGTCCCGATGGCGGCGCGCGTCTCAAACAAGGTCGCGCTTGCGGAAGACCCGACTAACTACGTCCTCATGCAGGCTATGGGGCCGAACGTATCCGGCGTGATCGGCTCGGCTGTCGTCGCCGGTGTACTCTACACACTTTGCAGGTAATTCCATGTCGAATCTGATTTTGGCTTCAACGGCTGTCGCCGAACTTCCATTGACCGAGAAGATGACGCTTCTCGCGCTTCAGGTAGGGCTCATCCTCTTTGCGGCAAAACTTGGCGGAATGCTTGCGGTTCGCGTGAAGCTGCCGAGTGTTCTTGGCGAACTTGCGGCCGGTATTGTGATTGGCCCGTGGGCGTTGGGCGGCATTGGGTTCGGGTCTGGGCTGTTCCAGAACGGACTGTTCCGTGGCGCTGAACTTCGGGCTGTGGCGGCGGCGACCGGCAGTTCGCCTTTCGCCGTGACGCCGGAACTGTACGGGCTATGCACCATCGCATCGGTCGTGCTTCTGTTCCTGTCGGGCATCGAGACGAACCTCAAGATGTTTCTGCGATTCGCATTCACCGGATCGCTCGTCGGCATCGGCGGAGTGGTGGCGAGTTTCCTGTTCGGCGACCTTTGCGCAGTCTATCTGCTGCCGAAGTTTCTCCCTGCGACGTTCGGCCATCTGGCCGATCTTCCGACCCTTCAGGCGATCCTCTCGCCAGCCGCGATGTTCATGGGAATCATGTCCACCGCGACATCCGTGGGCATCACGGCCCGCATCCTTTCCGAACGGCGGAAGATGGACACCGAGGAAGGCGTCACGATCATGGCGGGCGCGGTCATCGACGACGTCCTCGGCATAATTGTCCTCGCCATCGGCATGGGCATCATCGCGGCCAGCGGGAAGGCGGAGGCCGGAAGTTCGGTCAACTGGCTCGGCATAGGCAAGGTCGCGGCAAACGCCTTTGGAGTCTGGCTGGGTGGGACTGTCATCGGCATTCTGCTTGCGCGGAGGATTTCATGGCTTTTGAAGTTCTTTCGCAGTCCGGTTGCAATAGCGACCCTCGCCTTCGGTCTTTCGCTGGTGATTGCAGGGCTGTTCGAGTCGATGGGGCTGACGCTCATCATCGGCGCATACGTGATGGGGCTTGCGCTTTCCCGCACAGACCTCAAGCATCTTATCCAGGAGAACCTTCAGAGCGTCTATACCTTCCTTGTCCCTGTGTTCTTCTGCGTAATGGGCATGATGGTTGACGTTTCGGCGCTTTGCTCGAAGCCAGTGCTGATATTTGGCGCAATATATTCGGTTCTTGCCGTGGCAGCAAAAGTGGTTGGATGCGCAATCCCTTCGCTGTTCTGCGGATTCAACACACTTGGCGCGCTTCGTGTCGGCGCAGGGATGATACCACGTGGAGAGGTCGCTTTGATTGTAGCCGGCATCGGCGTCTCGACAGTCGTGGACGGCAAGCCGATCCTGTCGCAGGAGGTGTTCGGCATCGGCATCCTGATGACGCTTGTGACGACTGTAGTCGCCCCGCCGTGCCTTGTGGCTTTGTTCTCCACGAACCGTCCGGGCGTGCGCGGCAGACGCTCGCCGTCAAATGAGGGCTCGCGGCCTTTCAGCTTTGTCCTCACGTCCGATAATGTCGCGCAGATGATGCTGGAACGGCTCATCTCCACATTCCGCGCCGAGGGTTTCTTCACTTCTCTGCTCAATGCCGACGAAAACATATGGTCGGTGATGTTGAATGACGCGGAAATCTCCGTTAGGCGCGAGGGGCGGAAAATCTGCTTTGAAAGCACCCCTGATGAAGAGGCGCTTGTGATGGGCGTGTGGCTTGACGTTGTAGGGCAGATGCGCTCTGTCGCCGAGGAGCTGTCGCAGCCAGTCCGACAGGACGAAGTCGGCGCGTTCATTAGAAACGAGGCCATGCGCGACGACGGATCGCCGCGCATGCCGAAGAAACGGCTGCGCGATTACTTGATGCTTCCCGCGTTGACCGCGTCGACAAAGCAAGAGGCCATTGAAAAGATGGTGGATGCGATTGCGGCAGAGAGTCCCGACGCGATAAGCGACGCAGGGGAGGTCAAGAGGACGATCCTCGCCCGTGAACGGGCCATGAGCAGCGGCCTTGACCACGGCATAGCCGTCCCCCACTGCAAAACGGACGCGGTTACTCGCATCGTCGGTGCCGTGGCAATTGTCGCCGAGCACGAAGACGGCGTTCCGGCAATCGCCGACTACGAGACGTTCGACCATACGCCGGTCCGAATCATCGTGCTGACGGTCGCTCCGAAGAATCACAATGCGCCATATCTCCAGCTGATGGCGTCGTTGAGCAGAATACTTCATGCGTCATCGGCATATCGCCGGCTTTTGATGTGTACATCGGCAGAATCAATGAAGGACTTTTTCAGTTCTAAACAGAAGGAGAAGACAACATGACCACGAAAATCATCGTCATCGTCGGCGCTTCCATCGCCGCGGTCGTGCTTATGTTTGTTCTCGGCAGAATGGCCGACGGCAAATCGGACGACACGGAGAAAAAGACACCGAGCAGAAGAGTTTAGCAGTGAAGCCATGACAACGTGGCTGATTGTCGCGGCTCTCGCCCTGATTCTTCTCGGCCCGAAGCAGATGCCGTCGGCGGTTCGCAAGATTGCCCGGATGATGGGGAAGCTTCAGCGGATGTCCGACGAGTTCAAACGTCAGATGATGTCGCTTGACCGCAAAATCGAAAACGAGGTTGTGTCTTCGCCAAAAGACAGCAGTGGCGAGGCTTGACCGTTCCTGCCGTGTACGTCGATCTTCACACCGTTTACAAGAGCCTTTTCCTTGTTTCTGCAATGCGCGGGTAAAGGCCACAGTTTTCGGGATTACGCAATCACCTGGATTCCATAATCCCGGAAACGGCGGTCTGTCGTGACAACGGGCAGATTACCGAGAATCGCAGTTGCGATTATGAAGCGATCCGCCGGGTCACGATGCACTTCCGGTAATTCCGTGGCCTTGAACATCACTTCTTCCGACAGGGGAATCAGGGAGAGAGAATATGCGTCCACAAGTGTGCGCATCAGATCCCTTGGCGGCATCGGCAGATCAATCCCGCCGTCGCGCCACTTCAACGATATCTCCCACTCGGAAATCGGGCTGACATACAGGATGTCGGCCTCTCTCAAGGCCTTCATCGCACCCTTGGAGAATTTCTTGAACTCGCCGTTCGCCAGCCTGAGGACTGCACACGTATCAAGAAGCAGAGGACGCATTGCAGGCCTCCCAGTCGCAGGACGAATCGGCGAACAGATCGCATTTTACGTTGACCTTGCCGGCAAGCCCGGGAATCGGCTTGAACGAACGCCGAGGAGTGTCAAGCGGAACAATCCTGGCAACCGGACGCCCGTATCGCATTATCGTAAATGAGACAAGATTCTTCTCCACTTCCGAAACAACGCTGGAGAAGTGCGTTTTTGCTTCATTCACGTTCAATGTCGCTGGCATTGCGGCCTCCTTTCCCGAATCCGCAGATAGTCTACCAAATATTGGTTTGTTGGTCAACTCGCTGACACTCCGATAGGCCGTGTTTCACGAGCACCCTCCCGACGCGGAGAGAGCTCCATGTCGCATATGTTCATCAGGGGGTAAAGCGGTCTAAAGTGTAAAACGTAAAGTGTAAAATGTAAAACGGTGGAGTCGCTGCGCGACGCAGTTTCTTCTATCGCAGGCAGGAACCCACTCCGCAGCTTTACACTTTAAACTTTAAACTTTAAACTTTTAAAAAACCGCAACAGGGCCCAAAAGCCCCGATTTAAGCGGCTTCCATTTCGACGCGTCGAGCGGCTTGTAGTCCAGACCGACCATATTGATGTCGCTGAAGTACTTCCAATCAACGAGCGCGTCGAGCTTGCGAGGCGCAGGAAGCGCTGGCCCGCCTTGTCTACAGCGGACCCCATCCACCAGTTTTAGACCCACGGCTTCATCGTCTGCGTCGGTTCAGACCAGGCAAGCGGCTTTGGCGCCGCGGCGCAAACTCCCGCAAGCGACACCGTCGCCGCAATTGTAAAAGCGCAAAGTTTCATGCAGCCATCCTTCATAGTTGTCACCGCGCGTCAATGGCGTGAACGGCGAAAAGAGGCGCGGCTACCGCATGTCGGTCACGCCGACCTTGTCCATGTCGCCGTAGTTGAGGTTCTCTCCGCCCATGCCCCAGATGAACATGTAGTTCGAGGTGCCGGCGGCGGAATGGACGGACCACTCGGGCGCGGTGATCGCCTGCTCGTTGTGGAGCCACACGAGGCGCTGCTCCTGCGGACGGCCCATCTGGTGGCAGATCGCCTGGCCTTCGGGGACGTTGAAGTAGAAGTACGCCTCCATGCGGCGGTTGTGCGTGTGCTGCGGCATCGTGTTCCAGACGCTCCCGGGCTTGAGCTCGGTAAGCCCCATCTGGAGCTGGTTCACGCCGCCGCCGGGGACCTTCGTCAGCACCGGGTTCACGATAAGCTGGTTGATTACGCGGTCGTTGGACTCCTCCATCTTGCCGGCCTTGATGTAGTTGCCGATCGTGTAGCCCGGCTTCTTGCAGTTCTGGTCGCTCGTGATGCGCTGCGTGACGAACTCCTTGTACGCCGGCGCGGAGTTCAAGTAGAACTTCGCGGGGTTCTTCGAGTCCTTCGACGCGAACTTGACATCCTTCTTGCCGCAACCGACATACAGCGCCTCCTTGAACTCGAGGTCGTACTTCTCGCCGTCGACCGTGACCGTTCCAGGTCCGCCCACGTTGATGACGCCGAGCTCGCGGCGATCGAGGAAATGCTCGGCCTTGAGCTCCTCGAAAGTTTCAAGCGTCAGCTCCTTCGAAACCGGCATCGCGCCGCCGTAGACAAGGCGGTCGTACATCGTGTATGTGAGGTTGATTTCATCGGGCGCCATCACCTTCTCCATCACGAAGCGCTCGCGAATCTTCGCGGTGTCGTAGGATTTGAAGTCGTCGGGATGGACCGCGGTCTGGACCGTGAAGTTCACCGCCGCCGCCAGTAGTATTGCTGTCATTTGCTTGTCTCCTTGTGTTGCATGTTGGTTCATTCTGGCACGACGATGAAGTCAATGATCGCTTCATGCCACTTGGCCAGGTCGGTTATCTTGCCTTCCTTCGACCACGCCGCCCCGGCATAGTAGGTGAACTTCTGCTTGTTCACGGCAATGACGCGGCAGTTCTGGTTGTCAGTCATGATGCGCGCTTCTGGCTCGTCCTCCATCATTATCGCCGTGGCAGTGGAGCCTTCCACCTCGCTCTTTTCCTCTTCATAGAGCGCCACAATCGCCAGTTCCCGGGGGCATGTTTCCAGCGTGTCGCCCTTGTGGCCGCGTTTCGGTTCGAGATCGAGACCCGGGCCAACCCAGAAATCGCGTACGCCTTTCTCGAAGCTCACGTCGTTGCGGAAGAACCTCTCGCCCTTCTCCAGGGTGACATGGCACGTCATCTTCCCGGCCGCCGAGAAAGCTGGATACACAAGTTCGAATTCGCAGCGCTCGTCGCAGTTCGTGATGACCCGGCAGCTCTCCCAGTTCGGGAACGTCTTCCACTCGCCGTCGGCAAACATGGCGATTCCGCCGACGCCGCGCGACGCACCCATCGTGTAGTTGTCGAGAATGCCCTTGTAGGGCGTCTCGTGCCAGTTGCCGCACTTGTCGTGGTTGTGCAGCACGTAGCTGCAAGTCGCCTCGGCGTCCGCCGCCTTGTTGAAGACATCCCATCCCGACCACTTGTGGAACTCGCCGGGGCCGTAGGCGCGCATCCCGAACTTGTCGTTCTCCCAGCAGAAGTCGTTCTGCCTCTCAGGGCAGACCTCGGCGCTGCATATCGCCGCCAACAATATCGCTGCCGCAATCATCGCATTCCTCCTTGCTGTAGTCCGTTTGCCGTCATTTCATCGCCCTTATCCGCTTCCAGTTGACGGCGCACATGCCGAGCGCGAGCAGACCCGCGCCGACCGCCCCGATCCACTTGAGCGTAACCGTGAGGTGGAAGATCACCCAGCACCACAGCGCGGATGCGAAGTCCAGCGCCGCGACGCCATCCATTCCGTCGGGAACCCTGTACGCCGGATCGTTCACCGCGACCACCGCCTTCGTGAAGGCGGGCGTCAGGTTGGTGATGAAGAACATTCCGACGACGAGCGCGACAAGTCCGATGACGAACGTCTTCGGAACGTTCCCCTTCGTGATCGGCAGCACGCACGGGAAGAGGTAGAACATCCCAGCGAGGGAGGCGAGCGGGAGGAACCTGTTGCCAGGGAGGAACGCGGCGAGGACGAGGATTACGGGGATAAGGAGAATCGACACGACGAGCGTCGTGGGATGACCGATCACGAGAGCGGGGCTCATTCCAATGGAAAGGCCCTTCAGCCCGGAGAACCTGCGTTCCACCATCGCACGCGTCGACTCTGAGATCGGCTTGAGCCCCTCGATGAACAGTGCCGTTATGCGTGGGATGAGCTCCATCACCGCGCCGAGCGTCACGCCGAGCGCGAGTATCTTCGGGATTCGGTCGACGACAGTCTTGAAGCCGGGGCATGCCAGCGCGCCGATCGCCGAGCCGATGACGACCCCGAGGAAGAGCGGCTCGCCGAAGAGTCCGAACTTCTTCTTCATTCCCTCGGCGTCTATGTCGAGCTTCGAAAAGCCGGGGATGCGGTCCAGAAGCCATCCAATGGCGACGGCGAACGGCGTGAAGCTCTGGCAGAACGGCTGCGGAATCGAGATGCCGTCCATGTCCTTGTAGTACGACTGGAATCCCTTCGCGGTGAAGTCGGCCATGCACAGCGTGATGACGTAGAGGACGATCGCCGCGTAGAACGCCCACGCGAGGGAGTCGGTCGCGTAGAAGACGATTCCGCCCAGGAAGGCGAAGTGCCAGTAGTTCCAGAGGTCGATGTTTACCGTACGCGTCGTTCCGGTGGCTAGCATTACGACGTTCACGCCGAGGCACACGGGGATGATGAACGCGCCGACCGCCGTGGAGTATGCGATCGCCGCGGCGGCAGGCCAGCCGAGGTCGAAGTAGGAGAGGTTGAGTCCGTAGATGCGCGTCATCTCCCCTAGCGCGGACCCGAGGTTGTTCGCGCCGTTCGTCAGCAGGCCCGTTACAACTCCCAGTCCCACGAACCCGACGCCCACGAGGAGACCCGACTTGAGCGCCTTCGAGAACTTGATCCCTATCAGGGTCCCGATAATCGTGAATATGACCGGCATCATCACCGCCGCGCCAAGTCCGATCACGTATGCAAATGCTTCTTTCATTGTGATTGTATTTTACTACATGACAGCGCCATCGCCTATTGTCAAAACGGAAACTTTGTGTTATTATTACTGCAACATGTCTGTTCACATTGGAATCCAGATAGAGAGGTCACGCGCGCACGGTCGCGCCCTGCTTGCTGGTGTTGCCGAATACGCACTCGGGAAGCCGGACTGGCGCTTCGACCTTATAGGCCCCGACGAACTTGCCGATCCACGCGCACTGACGCAGTTCGACGGGCTCATCGTGCGCGTGATGGACGACTCGACCGCCCAGGCGCTTGGCGCTTCCGGGCGCCCCGTGATAGACACGTATGGACGCCTCGACAGTTCGCCTTTGGACACTATCCGCCTGGACGACGCGGCAATCGCGAGGATGGCGGCGGAATGCTTCGCGGCTCACCACTTCGAGAAATGCGCGTTCTGCGGATTCAGGGGGCCAAGGTTCTCGTCGGCCCGCGGCGAGGCTTTCGTCGCGGAAGTCCGCGCATCCGGGCGGTCGTGCTATACGTACGAGGGCGAGGAGTCGTCGAGGCTGGACGACACGTTCTTCCGCGACGAGCGGACGGACTACATTCCGGACGCTCCGGCGCTGAGACGCTGGATAAAGTCCCTCCCGAAGCCGATAGCCGTCTTCTGCTGCAACGACATACGCGCGTTCCAGTTCATGAAGGTGTGCGAGGCATCTGGCGTGCAGGTCCCTTCCGAGGTCGCGGTCCTTGGAGTGGACGACGACATCGTGCTCGGCATGTTCACGCGTCCGCCGCTCTCAAGCATCAACACGGACCCCTTCTCCCTCGGTCGCCGCGCCGGCGAAATGCTCGCGGAGCGCATGGGCATGCCGCGAGGCGCCGCCCCGCGCATCGAGCTTCACGCCCCGAGGCGCGTGGTCGAGCGCGCCTCAACCGCGACATACCCGTTCCGCACGCCGTGGCTTTCGGACGCAATGGTGTTCATAACGCGCAACCTCTCGAACGGCGTCAACGCAAACGACGTGATCGCAAAGCTCGGCTACTCGCACACGGCCGTGAACAACGCGTTCCGCGCGGAACTCGGGACGAGCGTCCACGCCGAGATCATGAAGCAGCGCCTCGCCCTTGCGTGCAGGCTTCTCAAGGAGACGGACCATTCGGCGGCGAAGATAGCGGAAGAATCCGGGTTCCTCACGCCGCAGTACTTTTCGCGCGCTTTTTCCGCCGCGTTCGGAACGACGCCGGACAACTGGCGAAAGCGCAGGCGAAAGCAGCAGTTGCCCGTTCTCTAAACCCGCCGCAGCCTCCGGCCAACTGTCAGGCAGAGGCTGGCTCTATGATGATTTCGTACCAGACGGTCGCGTACCTGGGACCGATCTCGATCGTCGCGCGGCCTTCTGCGTCCGCCGCAACCGGCACTTCGCCCTTCGGCGCCCCGCGCTCGTCGAGCGCGCGGCACTTGACGCGCCCCGCCTTCGCGGGCAGCGTGATCCTGGCGGGAACGCCCTCGTTCACGACCGGCGCCTTGCCCCAGTCCTCGCCGCGGCACGAGATCTGCGACATCCCGTGGGACGAGAACTTCGCGCCCGAGTTGTGCGAAAGCCCGGTCGCGGCAAGGAGTATCTTCGCGGCGCGTCCGTCTCCGCCGAACCCGGTCGCATCGTGCGACACGAGCGACACCGTTGCCCAGCCGAGCTTCGTCTCGCCGACCGCGATCCCGACTCCGCCGAGGTCGAATTCGCGCCCCTTCGGGAATCCGGAGAAGACCTTCGTGTTCGGCGTGTCTACCGTCCAGACGCCTGCGTCCTTGTCGGTGTTGTCCCAGACGAGCTCTTTCGTGTCGCTCACTATGCGCCTCGGAAGCTCAATCTTCTCGACGTCCGGGGACTTTGCATCGACGTCCATCGCAATCGAACGCGAGAGGCCGGTGGCGGCAGGGACCTTTCCGCCCGTCGCCGCGCCGATCCCCTGCGCGAAGTTCTTGCCCTTCGACGCGACGAGGCGGTCCATGTAGCCGTCGAGCGACATGTTGGCGACAAGCTGCGAACCGCTCTCCTACACGTCGCCGCGCAGGTACATCGCGGCGCACGCCGGCATGTGCGCGAGCACGTCAGTGCGAGCCGCCATGCTGAAGAAGTACTCGTTGAAGTCCGGCTCCGCGTTCTGGCGGTTGTTGTAGGAGTACTGGAACACGCCGTCCCATCCGTTGAGCGCACCGTAGGCGCGCAGCATCGGCTGGCCCTCGGCTCCGTAGAAGTTGGGGTACGGATGGTTGTACTCGCTCACCGTGTAGGGCTTGCCGGCGACGCGCATCGCCGCGAGGGCCGCGACGCATCCGCCGCGCGAGTTGATCATCGCCTTGTTCTCGATCGTCCACTCCTCCTTGACGGACGGATGGCACCAGTACTCGTGGTTGTCGACGAAGTCGAGCTCGGCCTGGAGGTGCGGCGTAGAATAGCCGAGCTGCGTGGCGGAACCCGGCGCCTCGAGCCCCAGCTCCTTCTGCAGGTAGTCGCGCATGCTTGTCCAGTACGTGTGCTCGGTGTCGGAGACGAACATGTAGAAGTCGCGGCGGAGAGCGTCGTCGGGCTTGTCGCAGTACTTCACGATCGGGACCTCGCCCTTCGCGGCGGACTTGCCGCCGATCTCCTTCGACTCGCCGTAGGTCTTGACGAGCCACTTGTTCCAGAGCGACTTGAACTCCGAAGCATAGGGCTCGGGCGCATAGTTGAGCCAGTCGGTGCGGTACACGCGCCAGAGCGCGTCCTCGGTGTTGAGCTCCACGACCGCGACGACGGTGTCCTTCAGGTAGTTCATGCCGGTGTAGGGGTTCACGTGCTCGAGGAGATTCTTCGCGTACTCCTTCTCGAGCTCGATGATGTGCGTGTCGAACTGGTCGAAGCCCTTGTTGGCCCACGGAGTCCCCTTCGCCACGCCGTCGCGCGCATCGAGGTCCCGCGCGACGTGGAGGTTCATGTCGATGTAGATTCCGCGCTTCTTGAACTCGGCGTCCATGTAGTCCATGCGGTCGCGGCGTTCTGCGTCGAACTCGCGCTTTGACTTCGGGTTGAGCGGCAGGATCCCCTGCTCCTTCGGCATCATGAACATGCCGTACTCGTCGTCGAAGTAGTGGAGCCTGACGCAGTTGATGCCCAAGCCGGCAAGCCGCGCCGCGAGACGCTCCGCCTCCTCGTGTGTCGGGAAGTTGGCGGGGCCGGTCAGATTCGTCGCGTTGAGGCGCACCCTGCCGCGGTCGTTCACGAAGTGTCCGCCCTCCACGCGGATGCGCCCGTGCGCGCCGGCCGGAGCCTCCACGAGATGGCTCATGTCCGCGACGCCCTGCGGCTTGTCGTAGGACGGCAGGAACGGGAACATGCCGGAATCATCGACTGCGAGCGGGCGGCTGTTGTGCGAAAGGCCCTTGACGAGCTCCTTCATGCGGCTGGTGGCTTCCTTGGCCTTGACCCACTTCCTGTGCTCGTAGTCTCCGACGTGCGTGTACTCGACGTCCCAGGCCGGCCACTCGCGGTAGGCGTGGTAGCACCAGCTCCAGCCGTACTCCTCGAATATCTCGATCGCGTCGCGGATCCACTTGTCCGCGCCCTTCGACCAGAGGATGCAGCTGAACTCGCCCACGAGTATCTCGGCCCCGGGGTGCGCGGCCTGGAAGTCGATCCAAGGCTTGAGGCTGACGCGCATCTGCTCCTTGTCCCAGTAGACGCCGTTGATGTAGCCGGGATAGCTCCAGCGCACCTTGGTGGGCGAGCCGACCGAGGCGTGGGTGAGCGTATGCGGCGAGTAGAAGTGCGGCGAGTAGATCACCTTCTCGCCCTCGTACCAGTAGCGGCACGTCTCGACAATGAACGGGGTCTTCGCGTCGACCTTGCGGACCGCCGGCATCACCTCGAGGCAGACGCGGCGCCAAGTCTCCGGGGCGGAGGACGGCTCGTTGAGGATGTCGTAGGCGTAGGTCGCGGGATGGTCCTTGAGGCGCGCTGCGATGATCTCCCACGCCTGCGCAAGCTCGCGCGCGTCGTAGTCGGGCGGGATGATGTTCGACGCGTGCTTCGACGAGACGCACGCCGGGCCCGAGTGGAGGTCGACGACGACCTTCATGCCGTGCTTCGCGCATCGGTCCATCACCTCCACGCACCAGTCGAGCTTGTTGGAAAGCGCGGCGAAGTACGCGGACATGCTTTCGGCATGCCGCATATCCTTGCCGCCGATCTGGAGCCTCATGAGGTTTGCGCCCCAGTTCTCGAGGTTCGCGAACGACTCCTCGCTCAGGTCGCCGCCGCTCATCACGCCGCGGAGCGCCTTCGGATTGTGGCGCGCGGCGAATTCGCCGCGGCGGATCTTCTTCGCCGCCTCGTTGACCGGCGCCACGACCTGCTCGTCCGGAATCTCCTTCGCGCGGTAGACGCGCACCGAGTCGACCAGCAGCTCGCCTGCCGCGTTTTCGAGTCCGAGCACGAGCTTCGGCGGCGTTTCCGGTCTGCCGAAGTCCTGCACCATCGTCCACGTCTTCCAGTCGAAGGAGCCAGTCTCGGACGGCATCTGCGGATACGACGTCTTGCCCTTCTTGCCGCCTTCAGAGGGGACGTATGGCATCATCACCTTCGGACCGTTCCACGCGCGGAATCCCTCGCCGACCTGAACGCCCTTTACGTCCGCCTCAACGAGCACCATGCCGTCGATGTCGACTTCGGGCTTGATGGTGACCAGAGCGCTCCCCTTCTGGCTGCCGGAGACGAAGCGCATCGCGCCGTCGCCTGTTGCACCATCCTTCGCCGCATACTGCACTCCCGTTCCGTCCGCGGCGAGCTTGCACGAGGCGAGGGCGAACGCCTCGGCCTCAGACGGAGTGAAGTTGCACTTCCAGACCAGATCTCCGCGGACGTACGCGGCTTCAGCCGCGACCGACGCCGCGGCCATCACCGCGGCAAACACAAACTTCCTTAGCATGTTTAGTCCACCCTTTCGCTGTTTTCCAATGCCGACCTCGCAGTTGCCCTCGGCATGAATGATCGCAATTTCCAAATGGTGAAAGTGGAGTTTATCATATCACTCGGCCAGCAATCAAGCATATTCGGCATAGTCTTGACAGCTGATCTAAACCCATGACGCCAAAACGGCCACATCGTCATTGTCGTGACGGGCGAGACCGTCGCCTTCATCATGCCTTAACCACCGCGACACAGCCCGTCCATCAAGCCGGGTTCGCACGGGCAAAAACCTTGTCCGACGTCTGAAGATGCAGATAGCTGCCGATTACCAGCCCTTCACGTCCACCTTGAGGCGGTAGAACATCCTGTCGTCTGAAGCGCCCTTCTGGAGCTCGGCCGCGGCGGAAACCGCACGGTCGCCGCCGACGGGCTCCGCGTCCGCGATGTCCGCGAGGTCGCCGAACCTGTACACCTTGTACGTCACCGTCGCGCCGGACGCCGCGTTCACGTCGATCCCGACGAGCGCGAGCTCGACATTCTCGCCGTCCACCGCGATCGTCGCCCTCGGCTTCGACGCGGCGTCGGACGGGTCGAGCCCGAGCGCATAGCTCTTCCATAGCGGGATCCCGTTCGCGCCGTCCGCGGCGAGCGCGGACGCGATCTGCGCGGGGGTCTTGTTCGCCGTCGCGACGCCGAGCGCCGCCGCCTGCGCGAGCGTGATGCTGATCCTGCCCTCGCCCGGAATCGCCGAGTAGCCGCTCGAAACCACGACCTTGTTGTTTCCGTCGAGCGTCACCCCGTTGAGCGCATATCCGCCGCGGTCGACGGCGATCGTGCCGACGGGCGTGTTCGTGGGCCAGGTGGCGTTCGTGAGAAGCGCGAGGGCGTTCGTCGAGGCCGCGATGGCGTCCGCCAGCGACGCGTACCCGACGCCGTCCGCCTCCGCGACGTTGGCGTTCGCGAGCGCGCCGCCGAG
>JAFRJH010000179.1 GCA_017432385.1 Kiritimatiellia bacterium | reverse complement strand
CCTCCGAAGAGGAAATCCGCGGCGGCCCGCGGCGCGCAGTCCGCCGTCGCGGCGGTCCCGCAGCCCCGCGCGCTCTTCCACTGGCGCTTTCCGCGCGATCTCGACCGTGACTTCGTGGTGCCCGAGGACCAGTGGGTCGAGGTGTCGGCTCCGTCGCACTTCCGCGTCCGCGTCTACGATCCCGCCACGGGGATGACGCTCCGCGTCTACCGCTCGCGTCCGGCGGCGGGCGGCGGACATTCCGTCGTCTTCGACTCGCCGCACTACAAGGGCGACGGCACGCGCTGCCGCGAGCTGGAGCTTCTGATGATCGTATACGGCGAGCCGAAGTCGCTGCGCACGCGCTCGCGCTTTCTCGTGCCGCCCAGGAGCGCGGCCGCCATGGCGAAGGTGTCCCTCTGCGGCGACGAGATACGGCGCGCCCCGCTTTCCCGCACGGTGCTCTCCAACGGCGCTGGCGCGGCGGCGCAGATCCGCCTCGGCTGGGGCGAGATCGCGAGCCAGTACGACGCGTTTCTCGCGGCGAACCCGAATCCGAACTGTCCGTCCGACCGCCTGAACCTCTGGGCGCGGACGCGCTGCTGGCTGCAGCGCGAGGGATACACGCGGGAGTTCGACCGCCGCTGCACGGCGCGGTTCACGGCCGACCCGGCGGGACGTTTCGCCGAGTGGGAGTTCCACGTCCCGTGCGGCATGGGCAGGACGACGGCGTTCGTATTCCGCGCGTCACTGGACGGAGGCCGCAACGCCGCGAGGCTCGTCGTGACGCGCATCGACGCCGGCGCCGACGACGTCGGCGACCAGGTCAGGCTCGTGTTCAGGCCAGACGTCGAATGGCGCAGCTTCCACCAGACGACCAAGGCGTACGCCGGTCTCGAGGACGTCTTTCCGCGGAGCGTCGCCCAGACGGCCGACGGGTTCGAGTTCCATCCGTACGACGGGACGTTCAGGATGTCCGTGAAGGGCGGACTCTACCACCACGAGCCGCAGTGGGCGTACAACGTCGCGCATCCCGAGGAGGCTGAGCGCGGACAGGATCCGTGCGGCGACCTCTTCAGCCCCGGATGGATCTCGGCCGATCTCAAGGTCGGGGAGACAGTCGAGATAGCCGGCTGGCTCGACGACGGCTCGGGAAGCGCACCTGCATCTCCGCGCGGCGCCGGGGAACGGCGTCCCGAGCCACCGGCAATGCCCCTTGCGGACGAGCTCAGGCAGGCGCTGGAGCTCTTCATCGTCAAGCGCGACGACCTCAAGACCGTGCTTGCCGGCTATCCGTGGTTCCTGGACTGGGGACGCGACACCTTCATCTTCATGCGCGGCATGATCGCGGCGGGCATGGTCGACGACTCGCTGAAGATTCTCCAGGCGTTCGCCGCGTTCGAGGAGAACGGAACGCTCCCCAACATCATCTACGGCAAGACGGCGGGCAACCGCGACACGACGGACGCGCCGCTCTGGTTCATCAGGTGCGTCCAGGAGCTCGAGGCGGCGGGCGCCGACGTCGCGGCTCTCAAGGGCGCCTGCGAGTCGATTGCCGACCACTATGTGTCCGGGACGCCGAACGGGATCAGGGTCGACGGGGATTCCGGACTCGTATGGTCGCCGTCGCACTTCACGTGGATGGACACGAACTACCCCGCATGCACTCCCCGCGCCGGATATCCAGTCGAGATACAGGCGCTGTGGATATCGGCGCTCCGCTATCTCGGACGCGGCGCGCTTGCGACGAAGGCGCTTGCGAGCGTGAAGAGGCTGTTCAAGGTCCCCCGCGGCCCGGGGTACTGCGACTGCCTGGACGCGCCGCGCGGCGAAAGCGCCGCGGACGCGAAGCCCGATTTCGCGGTGAGGCCCAACCAGCTCCTCCTCGTGACTCTGGGCGTCCTTGACGACGCGTCTGTGCTCGAGGCGACGGAGGAGCTGCTCGTTCCCGGCGGAATGCGCTCGCTCGGCGCGGGCAGCCCGCTCTACAGAGGCGTCTACACCGGCGACGAGGACACTTCGCGCAAGCCCGCGTACCACAACGGCACGGTGTGGGGATGGCAGTTCCCGATGTACGCGGAGGCGATGGCGGCGCTCGGCGGCGACGTCGAGACGTCGCTCCAGCTGCTTGCCTCGGCGGTCGAGAACCTCAACACTGGCTGCATCTGCCACATGAGCGAAATCGCCGACGGCGACGCCCCGCACGGCCAGAAGGGGTGCACGGCCCAGGCCTGGAGCGACTCCGAGCTGCTCCGCGTCTGGCTGAAGCTCGCCTCCCGCCTCCCCGGCGAGGCCAAATAGGGATTGTTGCCATGGAAGCGAAGAAGGTCGCAATGTCGCCGGCGGCATCGGCGTAAGTGCGCGCAGCGAGATTGCGCGGATCAAGTGCGGCGCCGCCGCGGCGTCGGACAAGGTGGCGAACGGGCACATCTCGAAAGAACCTACTTTCTTGACCGGGTGCACACTCTCGTTCGCGTCCACGCCCAGGACGACCTCTCGAAAGAACCTACTTTCTTGACCGGGTGCACACTATTCTAACGAATCGCGCCCCCGAGCTGACTGACCAGCAACGCAAGATGAACAACCGAACAATTTGGTATAATTCAACCACTATATGAGCCACTACGCCCACACCACTTTCGCCGCGGCGGCCTGCGCCGCCATCGCGTTTTGCGCGATGTCAGCAACAGCGGGCTTCGAGCCGACCGGGTGCGCCGAGTTCATGGTCGAGCAGCCCCAGAAGCATGGAGGCGTCGTCGTCAAGGCGACGGACTTCGGAATGTCGACTGCAAACGTCGACAACGCCCCGGCCATCAACCGCGCGCTCGAGGAATGCCGCCGCGTCAAGGCTGACCGCCTTGAACTCGCACCAGGCACCTACCGCTGCCACGGCCCAGTAGGCGTGGTGATGGAGGGGATCGAGGACCTTGTCGTCGACGGCAAGGACGCGCTCCTCGTCTTCTGGCGGAAGGACAAGGGCGACTGGGACGCGGATACCGGAGGCCCGGTCGGCGGAGACGAGAGCATCCTCGTCAAGAACTGCCGCCGCGTGAGGATCGAGCACCTGAAGATGGACTGGGACTGGTCCGTCGCGCCGCTCGGCTTCTTCGGCGTCTGCGTGAACAAGCACGTCGACGAAAAGGACAACGAGTCGTACGTAGACTTCGAGATCCCCGACATGGAGAAGTATCCGCTCTACCCGAATCCGGTGCCGGTGCAGCTGATACAGCCGATGAGCAAGGACCGGACGAACGGACGGCTAGAGGGCGGACACGGAAGGTGCTACTGCGGCTCTATGCCGGGGCACTTCGGCTGTCGCAACGAGTGGCTCTCGCCCACGCGCCTCAGGGTGTGGGTGTACGTGCCCCAGGCGGGCCGCCCGCAGGCGAAGCACGAGCTCTCGCGCTTCTCGCCAGACCGCAACCGCCAGGCCTGCAGCTCCATGGACCTGGACGAGATGTACGGCGTCTGCCACTACTACTACGGCATGAACGGCGTCACGCTCGACTCGAACGAGCACGTCACGCTCAGGGACTTCAAGATCTGGAGCTGCCGCGGGGCGGGGCTGATGATCCAGGGCACCCAGAAGTACACGCTCCTCTACAAGTTCCGGCTCGCGCCGCCGGATCCGGAGGAGGTGCGCGCCGCGGGCGCGGGCGGGGCGTATTTGCGCTGCCAGACGTCGACTGCGGACGGCACGCACGTCAAGCAGTGCCGCGGCTACGTAATGATAGTCGGCTGCGAGTGGGCGATGCACAACGACGACTCGGTGAACTTCCACGACTGCACCACGATCGCACGCGCGGAAGGACAACGCAAGCTTCGGGTCGTCAACAACAACGGCACCAAGTACCTCGCGGCGGAAGTCGGCGCAGAGCTGGAACTCAGGCAGGAGGACTATGCCAAGACCGGATGGACCGGCAAGATCGTCGCTATGGACGACCGCACGTTCACCGTGGACCGCGACCTGCCGCGGCAGAAGGGGCTTTTCTTCGTCGTCTACAACCGCATGTACTCGACCGAGCACCTCCTCTTCAGGAAGTGCCGGTTCCACGGGACGCCCTGGGCGCGCAACGTGATCCTCGGCTCGAACGTGACGTTCGACAACTGCCGGTTCGAGGGGATGCTCAACTCGCCGCTCAAGTTCCAGGCGTGCTACAACTACAACGTGTGGTGCGAGGGCGCGGGTTGCACGAACGTGGTGGTGAAGAACTGCACGTTCTCGAACTGCGCCGACTATTCCCAAAACTACATGCCGAACGGCATCTCCGCCCAGATCTACTGCGGGGTGCGCATTCCCGGCTCCAGGGGATGGCCCGAGATGAAAACGACCCCAATTTGGGATGCGCAGCTCAAGAAGGCCGTCGACGAGCGGCTCGCGAAGGGTCCGTCGGCCGACGTCGTCCCGGCGTTCCGCGACGTGCTCTCTGGCATCCTCGTCGAGAACAACACCTTCGTCAACCCGCGCGGGTACGTCTGGCACGCGGAGAACGGCGACAACCTTATCTTCCGCGACAACAAGGTCGTCTTCGACGGCATGGCGCCGTACACGCTCAAGGAATACGCGGGCAAGCTCAAGTCCGGACCGGGCACGAAGATCAAGACCGCCGACAGGCAAAAATAGCGCCTACGCCATGCGGCGGGCGGAAGCCATCGACAGCGACACCGCGATGAAGACCAGCACCGCGCCCAGCAGCAGGAAGAGCGAGAAGTGCTCATCCCAGCGGTCCCAGGTGTCGACCTCGAGCTCGGTCTTCTCCAGCTTGTCGATCTCCTCCAGCGCCTTCTCGAGCGAGTCGCGGTCGGTTACCGAATAGTAGGTTCCGCCTGTCTTCGCCGCGATCCCCTTCAGCTGTCGCTCGTCGAACGCCTCTCGATCGCCGCATGCGTCGCCTGGACCGCGCTGGCGGCCTCCGCCGCCCAGCCGCCCTCCGCACGCACCCACGCCGTCACGTTCCGCCGGCTGAACGGAACCGTGCTCATGCAGACGAACGTCGTGCACGGCGCGGACGCCTCGTCCCTCGCCCCGGCGCTGCCGGCGGAGGGCGGGATGGCGGCGCGGCGGTGGGACTGCGCCGAGAAGCTCGCGAGCGTCACGAACGACGTCACGTGCTGGGCGCTCTACGAGGCCGTGCCCGGAAGCGAGAAGGCGCCGTCGACGTCCATTGCGTCGAAGTCCGTCGTCGACCGCACGACGCCGTGTTCGCTCGACGAGTACTTCCGGCTCTACGACAACCTCGCGTGGAGCGACGAGTTCTCGGGCTCGACCCTCAGCGTCGGCTCCGGCGCGAACTGGGGATACGAGACCGATGAGCGGAACAGAGAGCTGCAGAGGTACACCACGACCGACAGCAACCACATCGTCTCGGACGGCACGCTCAAGCTGCAGGCCCGGCGCGAGTCGAAGGACGGAAGGTCCTTCACGTCCGGCGCGGGCTACTTCGGCAGCCACCTCGCCGGCGAGGTCGTCTTCGGCATCCTCGCGACGCAGGACCTCTCGGACTGGACCGCCGCCTCGCTGATCCCGATGAAGAAGTTCTCGGCGGACAGTCTCTGGAAGCCCATTGCGAGCGAAAGCTCCACCTACGTCTTCCCCGCAAGGATGTTCTTCAAGTACACAATCGACCTCGGGCAGTAAAGAGGCCGTAGAATCGCAGGGTGTCCTGTTTTTGATATAATGTTGGCATGAAGTCAACGGCGATATTTTCCTTGAATTATGGGGACAGGCCCCGCGGAAGGGGTGTTTTACGAGGGTTTTGGGTGATGGCGGCAGTCTGCTGCCTTTTGCCCGCGCTCTCTTTTGCCGCGCCGGTGCCGCTGGCCGATCCGTTCGTCCTCTACGACGGCGGGACGTACTACGCCTACGGGACGGGCTCGGCCGACGGCATCCCGGTGATGACCTCGACGGACCTCAAGAACTGGACACCCGGCGCCGGCGGGGCCAAGGGCGGACTTGCCCTGCACAAGGACGACTCGTTCGGGGAGCGGCACTTCTGGGCGCCGGAAGTCTACAAGGTCGAGGGCGGGTATGCGATGTGCTATTCCGCCGAGGAGCATGTCCTCTTCGCGTTTGCGAAGAGTCCGCTCGGTCCGTTCGTGCAGGAGGAGAAGAAGCCGCTTTTCGACTTCAAGGCGATCGACGGTTCCATTTTCAGGGACGACGACGGATGCGTCTGGCTGTTCTTCGTCAAGGTGGAGAACGGCAATGTCATCTACCAGGTCGAAATGGAGCGCGACCTCAGAAAATGCCGGCCCGAGACGATGCGAAAGGTGTTCGGGGCGACGGAGAAGTGGGAGCTCCGGAATCCGAACTGCCACGTGGCGGAGGGTCCGTTCGTCGTGAAGGTCGACGGGACGTATGTGCTCACGTATTCGGCGAACGGCTATACGGACAAGGACTATGCCCTGGGCGCGGCGACGGCGAAGAGCGTCGAGGGTCCGTGGACGAAGTATGCCGGCAATCCGATCCTGCGCCGCCGCTTCGGCCTTGTCGGAACCGGCCACCATTCGTTCTTCAGGGACGCGCAGGGCAAGTGGAAGATCGCGTTCCACGCCCACAACACGCACGACAAGATCCATCCGCGCCTCATGCACATCGCGGACGTCGAGTTCGTCGATGCCAACGGCACAATCGTTCCGGACATCGGCAGCCGCATAGGCGAAGCTTCGTTCTAGCGCTGCACGTGGCGACGGTAGAGGCCTGCTCGATCAAACCGATCGCTAGAGAGGCGCTCCGGCGACGGTCGAGACCTGCTCGATCAAACCGTCGCTTGCGGCAACCCGCCAGCATGACATACCCGAGGTTAACGTGGTCTGCTTCTGGTCGCTTACGCTTACGAGTTTGTTGCAGTCAACAAAACTCGCCGGTCATGCTGGGCCGCAAGCTCCTCTTGCTCGACAGGCCTCTCCCCTCGCCTACGCTTAGGTGCATCTATTCACTATCTCCTGACCACCAACCTCTTTACACGTTCTTTATG
>JAFRJH010000178.1 GCA_017432385.1 Kiritimatiellia bacterium | reverse complement strand
TACGTGCCCTTCCGCGGGAAGTCGCCCGCGGCGAGGATCACGCACTCGGGGGCTGTGTCCATCGGCGGCGCGGTCAGCGGCTGAGGATGTCCTCGCGGACGTTCCTCGGGGCGAGCTCGAACTGGTCGGTCTCCATGGAATACGAGGCGCGGCCCTTCGTGAGCGAGCGGATCGCCGTCGCGTAGCCGAACATCGACGCGAGCGGAACGCGGGCGTTGACGAGCTGGAGGTCGCCGCGCATGTCCATGCTGAGCACGGTGCCGCGGCGCCCGTTGAGGTCGCCCAGTATCTCGCCGACGGACTCGGGGGGCGTCGTGATCTCGAGCTTCATGATGGGCTCGAGGAACTCGGGCGACGCGGCCTCGGCGGCCTCGCGGAAGCCCATCACGGCGGCGGACCTGAACGCGACCTCGTCGGACACCTCGGGGTCGACCAGCGTCGCGGAGAGGCACTCGACCTCGAGGTCCGTCATCGGATAGCGCGCGAGGACGCCCGTCGCGACGCCGTCCTCGAGGCCCTGGCGCACGCATTCCTGGAGGTGCCTGTCGGGGACGAGGTTGACGAAGTCGCGGGAAAGCGAGACCTTGTGCCCGGAGCCGCGCTCGAGCGGCCTCACGGCGATCCTGAGCGTCACCGCGTGGCGCTTGCCGCCGAGCTCGCGGTCGAAGGAGAACTCGCGCTCCGACGGGGCGGTCACGGTCTCGAGATAGCTGACCATGGGCTTGCCGACGTTCGCGGCGCACTTGAACTCGCGCTTCAGGCGGTCGACGAGGATCTCGAGGTGCAGCTCGCCCATGCCGGAGAGGATCGTCTGGCCCGTCTCCTCGTCCTCGCGGAACTGGCACGTCGGGTCCTCCGCGGCGAGCGCCTTCATCGACTCGACGAGCTTGTCCTTGTCGGCCGAGCTCTTCGGCTCGATCGCCATGAACATGACCGGCTGCGGGGCGACGATGCGCTCGAGGTAGCACGGCTTCATCTCCGAACAGAGCGTGTCGCCGGTCGTGACCTCCTTGAGGCCCACCACCGCGCCGATGTCGCCCGCGCGCAGCTCGTCGACCTCGGTGCGGTCGTCGGCGAAGAGGCGCACGATCTTCATGATGCGCTCGCGCTTCTTCGTGCGCGGGTTGTACGCGTTCGCGCCCTTCTTGAGGACGCCTCCGTAGACGCGGACGAAGAAGAGCCGTCCGACGAACGGATCCGTCGCGATCTTGAAGACGAGGGACGTAAGGAGCTCGGAGTCCTCCTGCCTGCGCGTGACCTTCTGCTCGCTCTTGAGGTCCGTCGCCTCCACGGGCGGACGGTCCGTCGGCGCGGGGAGGTAGGCGCAGACGGCGTCGAGAAGCGGCTGCACGCCCTTGTTCTTGAAGGAGCTGCCGCAGAGAACCGGCACGAGCGCGCCCGCGACCGTCGCGCGGCGGAGCGCGGGGACGAGCTCCTCGGCGGTGAGGTCGCCCTTCTCGAGGAACGCCTCCATCACGCCCTCGTCGACGTCCGCGACCTTCTCGACGAGCTCCGCGCGGGCGAGCTCGGCCTCGTCCTTCATCTCGGCCGGAACCTCGCCGACGGTGAACGTCTGCCCCTGGTCGGAGTCGTCGCCGTTCCAGACGACGGACTGCATGTTCACGAGGTCCACGACGCCCCTGAAGCCGACCTCGCGCCCGATCGGAAGCTCTATCGGGCACGCGTTGGCCCTGAGCTTCCCGCGCAGCTCGTCGACGACGCGCTGGAAGTCGGCGCCCATGCGGTCCATCTTGTTGACGAACGCGACGCGCGGCACGTTGTAGCGGTCGGCCTGGCGCCATACGGTCTCGGACTGCGGCTGCACGCCGCCGACCGCGCAGAAGACGCACACCGCCCCGTCGAGGACGCGCAGCGAGCGCTCGACCTCCATCGTGAAGTCGACGTGTCCGGGCGTGTCGATGATGTTGATGTCGTGGCCCTTCCACTGGCAGGAGATCGCGGCCGACTGGATCGTGATGCCGTGCTCCTTCTCCTGGATCATGAAGTCCGTCGTCGTGTTCGCGTCGTGGACGTCGCCGGCGTGGTGGATCCTGCCGGTGTACAGGAGGATGCGCTCGGTCGTGGTCGTCTTGCCCGCGTCGATGTGGGCGACGATGCCGATGTTGCGTACGTTCGACAGCTCGGAGCTCATAGGTCAGGCAAGCCTCGCAAGCTTCGCGGCGATGCCGGTGTAGGTGGCCGGGGTGAGCTTCAGGAGGCGCGCCTTGTCCTCCTTCGGGAGCGGAAGGACCCTCACGAAGTCCTGCATGATCTCGGCGTTGACGCGGCGGCCGCGCGTCAGCTCCTTCAGCCGCTCGTAGGGATGGTCCATGCCGACCTTGCGCATGACGGTCTGGATCGGCTCGGCGAGCACCTCCCAGTTGCGGTCGAGGTCCTCGGCGAGCCGCGCCTCGTTGAGCTCGAGCTTGCCGAGCCCCTTCTGCGTCGAGCGGATCGCGATGAGCGTGTAGCCGAAGCCGACGCCCATGTTCCTGAGCGTCGTCGAGTCGGTGAGGTCGCGCTGCATGCGGGAAACCGCGAGCTTGCGGGCCATGAAGCCGAGGACGGCGTTCGCGAGGCCGAGGTTGCCCTCGGAATTCTCGAAGTCGATCGGGTTCACCTTGTGCGGCATCGTCGAGGAGCCGATCTCGCCCTTTATCGTGCGCTGCCTGAAGTAGCCCATCGAGACATACATCCAAATGTCGCGGTCGAAGTCGAGGAGCACCGAGTTCCAGCGGCAGAGCGCGTCGAAGAGCTCGGCGATCCCGTCGTGGCTCTCGATCTGCGTCGTGAGGCGGTTCTGGCGGAGCCCGAGCGACTCGATGACCCTGCGGGAGAGCCTTTCCCAGTCCACCTTCGGATACGCCGAGAGGTGGGCGTTGAAGTTGCCGACCGCGCCGTTCATCTTCGCGGGCATGACAAGCCGGTCGATCTCCGCCGCCTGGCGCCTGAGGCGCGCGACGACGACGGCGAGCTCCTTGCCGACGGTCGTCGGGGAGGCGGGCTGGCCGTGCGTGTGCGCGAGCATCGGGACCTTCGCCCACTCCTTCGCCATCGCCGCCACCTTCGCCGTCATCTCGTCCATCGCCGCGCGGAGGACCGCCTTCCCGTCGCGGAGCATGAGCGCATGGGACATGTTGTTGATGTCCTCGCTCGTGCAGGCGAAGTGGATGAACTCGCCGCGCTTCTCGAGCGACGTGCCCCTGACCTTCTCCTTGAGGAAGTACTCGACGGCCTTCACGTCGTGGTTCGTCGTCCTCTCGATGTCCTTCACGCGCCGCGCGTCGGCGACCGAGAACTCCGCGGCGACCGCCCTGAGGGCCTTGCGCTCCTTCGCGGACAGCGGCCTGCACTCCTTGATCTCCTTCGCGTCGCAGAGGGCCTCGAGCCACGTGCACTCGACGAGCACGCGGCGCTTGACGAGCCCGTATTCGGAGAAGACCTCCCGCAGCTCGGAGCACTTGCCCGCGTAGCGTCCGTCGATCGGCGAAATGGCCGTCAGCGCGTCGAATGTGTCGCCGGACATCACGCTATCTCCTTCGCCTTGGCGTAGACGTTCTCGACCGTGAAGCCGAACTTCTCCGCAAGGACCTTGTAGGGGGCGGACGCGCCGAAGCGGTCCATGGTGACGAAACGCGTCGTCCTGTGGTCGAGGCGGAAGCGGTCCCAGCCGAAGCGGACGCCCGCCTCGACGATGACGCGCCGCTTCATGAGCTCGGGCACGACCTGCTCGCGGTAGGCGCACTTCTGGGAGAGGAAGAGCTCGACGGACGGCATGGAGACGACCCTGACGCCCTTGCCCTCCGCCGCCAGGCGCTTCGCCGCCTCGATCGCGAGCGCGACCTCGGAGCCCGTCGCGATGAAGAGCAAGGTGTCCATTCCCTGCGGACCCTGCTCGAAGATGACGTAGCCGCCCTTCGCGACGCCCTCGTGGCGGACGCCGGCGAGGACGGGCACGTTCTGGCGGGTCGTCATCAGGCAGCTCGGGCCGGACGTGTTGAGCAGCATCTCGGAAATCGCGTAGGCCGTCTCGTTGGCGTCCGCCGGGCGGAACGTCACGACGCCCGGCATCGTCCGCAGCGCGGCGAGCTGCTCGACGGGCTCGTGGGTCGGGCCGTCCTCGCCGACGTAGAAGCTGTCGTGCGAGAAGATGAAGAGCGACGGGACCTTCATCAGCGCCGCGAGGCGGATCGCCGGGCGGCAGTAGTCGCTGAACACGAAGAACGTCGCGCCGTAGCCGCGGAAGCCGCCGAACGCCGTGATGCCGTTCACGATGGCCGTCATGGCGAGCTCGCGGATGCCGAAGTGGACGTTGCGCCCCTCGAACGAGGCGGGGCCGACGTCGCCGAGGCCCTTGAGGACCGTCTTGTTGCTCGGCCCGAGGTCCGCGCTGCCGCCGACGAGCTCGGGGACGGCCTTCGCGACCGCGTTGAGCACCTCGCCGCACGCGGAGCGCGTGGCGACGGACCCGCCGGGCTCGAACTTCGGGAGCGCCTCGACGAGCTTCATGTAGTCCGGCGCAACGGTCTCGCACGCGACGGACGGGTTGGCGCGGCGCCACCTCTTCGAGAGGCGGTGCATCGCGCCCGCGCGGTCGGCGAACATGCCGTACACCTCCTCGGGCACGAAGAAGCTCTTCCCGGGGTCGAAGCCGAGCGCCTGCTTGAGGCCCTTCGTCTCCTCCGCGCCGAGCGGCGCGCCGTGGCTGTCGGCGGTGTCGTGCTTCGTGGGCGCGCCCTGGCCGATGTGGGTCCTGGCGATCACGAGCACCGGCTGGCCGGCGACCTTGAGCGCGCGGCGGTAGGTCCTGTCGATCGCGTCGAAGTCGTGCCCGTCGCACTCGAGGACCTTCCAGCCGTAGCTCTCGAAGCGCCTCTTCGCGTCGTCTGCCATCGCAAGCGCCGTGGAGCCCTCGATCGTGATCCTGTTGTCGTCGTAGACGAGGATGACGTCGCCGAGCTTCATCGCGCCCGCCCAGCTGCACGCCTCGTGGGAGATGCCCTCCTCCATGTCGCCGTCGCCGCAGAATATCCACGTCTTGTTGGCGATCTTCGCCTTCTTCGCGGCGAGCGCCATGCCAAGCCCCATCGCGATGCCCTGGCCGAGCGGCCCCGTGGTAACCTCGACGCCGGGCAGGAGCCCGCGCTCGGGGTGGCCCGCGCAGCGGCAGCCGTACTGACGGAACGACTTGAGCTCGTCCATGGTGACCGAGCCCATGCCCGAGAGGTGGAAAAGCGCGTAGAGAAGCGAGCTCGCGTGCCCGCCGGAGAAGACGAGCCGGTCGCGGCCGGGCCATTTCGGGTCCTGCGGATCGACGTTGAGGAACCTGAGCCAGAGGGTGGACGCGAGGTCGGCCATGCCGAGGGCGGCGCCCGGGTGGCCCGAATTGGCCGTGTCGATCATGTCCGAGCACAGACAGCGGATGGTGTCGGACGCGAGCTTGAGCTGATCGTTGGAAAGTTTCATAAGGCGTATATTATACCAAAAACCGGCCGGAAACAGCGGCCAAACATTGACTTTCGGCGAAAAGGGCGCCCGCACGCCGCGGACGTCACATCGTGGCGGTCAGGAATGTCGCGTTGCCGAAGATGTACAGGACGTTCTCGGACGCCGGCACAAGCAGCGTCTCGCCCTGCCGCACGTGTATCCCGTTGACGTTGGCCTCGCCCCACAGGCAGACGACAACGACGAAGGACCCGCACTTGAAGTCGACCTGCGAGGCGACCTGCACGACGACGCGGCTCACCTTGAAGTAGGGGGAGCCGATGAGCTCCGAGACCGGCTTCGTCGAATCGTAGCTCGTACGGTACTCCGGCCAGACGCGGTAGTCGATCGCGTCCTTGGCGAGGTCGGTGTGGAGCTCGCGGGGACGGCCGTGCTCGTCCTTGCGGCCGAAGTCGTAGACGCGGTAGGTTATGTCGCTCGTCTGCTGGATCTCGGCGAGGAAGTTGCCCGCGCCGATCGCATGGAGGCGCCCGGCGGGCAGGAAGTAGAGGTCGCCGTCGTGGGACTCGTGGCAGGCGATGACGTCCTCGAGGGGGTTGCCCTCCTGTCCGCCCGACACCATGCGCTCGTAGTCCTCGGGCGTTATCGACCGCCGCAGGCCGGAGTATATCTTCGCGCCGGTGTCCGCCTTGATGACGTACCACATCTCCGTCTTGCCGGCGCAGTTGTGCCGCTTCGCCGCGAGCTCGTCGTTCGGATGCACCTGGACCGACAGGTCCTGGCGCGAGTCGATGAACTTGACGAGCAGCGGGAAGCGGCTGCCGAAGCGCTCGTAGACGCGGTCGCCCACGAGCGCCCCCTTGTACTTGTCGATGAGCTCCGTCAGGGTCTTGCCGACGTCGACGTCGTCGCGCAGGCCGCGCTCCACCGAGACGCTCTCGTGCCCGGGAACGCCCGATATCTCCCAGCTCTCGCCGATGTTCGGCTGGGCGGTGTAGATGCCCTTGAACGGGGCGATCTGGTACCCGCCCCAGAGGGTGGTCTTCAGGTACGGCCTGAACTTGTACGGCTTCATTTCGGCAATCCCCCGTGGACGCCCATCACTTCGCGGTGAGGGCCGCGACGCCGGGGAGGACCTTGCCTTCGAGGAACTCGAGGCTGGCGCCGCCGCCCGTCGAGACGTGGCTCATCTCCGCGGCCTTGCCGCTCTTCTTGACGGCGCTCACGGAATCGCCGCCGCCGATTATCGACGTGCCGCCGTTCGCCTTCACCGTCGCAACCGCGTCGCAGACGCCGTAGGTGCCCTTGGAGAGCGGGGCGAACTCGAAGCATCCCATCGGCCCGTTCCAGACGACCGTCTTCGCGCCCTTCACGGCGTCCGCGAACAGGGCGACGGACTTGGGCCCGATGTCGAGGCCCATCCAGCCGTCCGGGATGTCGCCCTCGCAGAGCTTCATCTCGATGTCGGACGCGTCCTTCGTCTCGGGGAACTTGTTGGCGATCACGTTGTCGACGGGAAGGAGGATCTTGATGCCCTTCGCGGCGGCCGCGGCGAGCATCTCCTTGCAGTATGCGACCTGCTCGTCCTCGCAGAGCGAGGTGCCGATCTTGATGCCCTGCGCCTTCTTGAAGGTGTAGGCCATGCCGCCGCCGATGATGAGCGTGTCGACCTTGTTGAGGAGGGCCTTCACGACCGCGAGCTTGTCCGAGACCTTAGCGCCGCCGAGGATGGCGACGAACGGGCGGACCGGGTTCTCGACGGCGTCGCCGAGGAACTGGATCTCCTTCTCGAGGAGGAAGCCGCTGACCGCGGGCTGGATGTAGTCCGCGATGACCGCGGTCGAGGCGTGTGCGCGGTGGGCCGTGCCGAACGCGTCGTTGCAGTAGAGGTCGCCGTAGGAGGCGAGCTTCTTCGCCATCTCGGCGCGCTGCGCCTTGAGCTCGGCCTTCTTCGCCGCGAACTCCTCGTCTGTGAGGTGGATGCCCTTCTTCTCGTCGTCCTTCTTGACCTTGCCGTCCTCGGCCTTGTAGAAGCGGGTGTTCTCGAGAAGAGCGACCTCGCCGGGCTTGAGGGCCTTGACGACGTCGTCGGCCGCCCTGCAGGCGGGGACGAACTTGACCGCGATGCCGAGCTGGGCGGAAAGCGCCTCGGCGACGGGCTTCAGCGTGAACGCCGCGGTGTCGGGGTTCGGAGCCGCGCCAAGCTTGTCGCCCTTCGGACGGCCGAGGTGCGACATGAGGACGAGCGAGCCGCCCTGTTCGAGGACGTACTTGATCGACGGCAGCGCCGCAACAATGCGGGTGTCGTCGGTGATCTTGCCGGAGCCGTCCTTGGCCATCGGCACGTTGAAGTCGACGCGCATTACGACGCGCTTGCCCTTGAGCTCGACGTCGCGGAGTGTTTTCTTGTCCATTTCTGGTTTTCCTTTCGTTTTAAAGCCTGAGGGGGCACCAGAATGCCTTACATTCCGATGCCCGCCCCCTAATCACATTCCCTTTTGCCTTTTGTTACTTGGCCATCTTGTTGAGCTTGAGCTGGGCGCGGGACTTCTTGCGGTCAGCCGTGTTCTTGCTGATGATGCCCTTCTTCGCGGCCTTGTCGAGACCGGAGACGAACTCCTTGAACTTCTTCTCAGCCTCTTCGCGGGAGTTGGCGTCCGCCGCCTTGAAGAGCTTCTTGTGCGCATCGTGAAGCTTAGCCTTGCAGACCGCGTTGCGCTTGCGGGCCTTCTCGTTCTGACGATCGCGCTTTCTTGCGGCGCGGCCACCCTTTATATTAGCCATTTTTCTTTTCCTTTTGTGGGAATGTTCGCGTAATAGTATATCATAACCGCCCCTAGCGGCGCAAGTACCGTGGTGAACCGGAATATCCCCACATTTTGGGAACGCTACCGAGCCATCGGAGAACCTTGCGCGATTTGCGCCTACCGGCGCGAACCACGGAAACTTGGCCGGGCGGCTAATCGCGCAGGCGCGATTGGCTGCAGGTCGCCGGACGCCATATGCGATACCGCCTCGGGGCGGCTAATCGCGCAGGCGCGATTGGCTGCGGCTCGTCCCATCTCCGCTTGAAGGCCGATCCTCATTCCCAGTTACGGCTCATTGGCCGTCTGATTGTCTCGGCCTTCGCGGGATGGTCCGCGCCGCAGCCAGCACTAC
>JAFRJH010000177.1 GCA_017432385.1 Kiritimatiellia bacterium | reverse complement strand
TGAGAATCGCCTTCCTCGACTGGCTGCGTGTCGCGGCCAGCTTCATGGTGATGGGCATACACGCCACGGAGAACTTCGATCTTGGCGGGACCGAGCCGAACGTGACCCACATCGCGAGCAGATGCGACATGTTCTGGGTGACGCTGTCGGAGTGCCTGTGCCGCGCGTGCGTGCCGCTGTTCGCGATGGCGTCCGCGTATCTGCTTTTCCCGCTGACAAGACCAGCCGGCGAGTTCTTCCGGCGTCGGATCGCGCGTGTCGCCGTTCCGTTTGCGATATGGGCGGCAATCTACGTTGCGTGGAACGGCGCGGGCGGCGTTTCGTGGGGCAAGCTCCTCTTCAACTTCCCCGACGAAGGAGGGCACCTCTGGTTCGTCCCGATGCTCGCGGGGCTCTACATCCTGATGCCGCTCCTTTCTCCGTGGGCCGAAAAGGTGACCTCGCGCGAGCTGAAGGGATGGATTGCATTGTGGCTCTTCACCACGTCCTTCCCTTTCCTGAGGCAGCTGTGGGGGGGCGTCTTTGGGGCGCCGCCTTTTGGCGCGGTGCCGTACCTGTGGGGCGAGTGCCCCTGGAACCACTTCGGCGCGTTCCACTACGTGAGCGGGTTCGTCGGCTATATGCTGCTCGGCCTGTGGTTCCGCCGGTTCGCGCGCGAGCGAAGCTGGGGCTCGACGCTCCTCGTCGCATTGCCCTTGTGGCATGCCGGGGCTTTGATAATGGGGATCCCGTTCTTCCGCTTCGCGGGGGAGTTCCCGTTCGATGCGCCGTACCAGACGGCCGTCGTCATGGAGACGAGCATCGAGTACTGCTCGTTCGGCGTCGCGCTGACGACGATTGCGGCGTTCATGGTCTTCAGGAAGGCGAACTTCGGGGGATGGATCTACGAGAAGGTCGTGCGGCACGTCTCGGAGGCGTCGTACGGCATGTACCTCATGCACATGCTAATCCTGCCCGTCGCTTTCGCGAAGCTTGGCCAGCATCTTTCGACCCCGCTCGCGATTCTCGCGACGGCGGCGGCCACTTTCGTGTGCTCGTCGGCCGCGGCGATACTGGTGCGCCGCATTCCCGTGGTCGGCAGGTGGATCTGCGGATAGTCCCTTGATGTCCGCCCGCCCCGGCGGATTCTCGTTTCTGCCGTCGGTATCGCACTATTTTTGATATAATATCCCGTTGGACGCCGCTGCGTCCGGAAGGACAAAGAAATGATCGACATCAAGAAGCTGAGGGATGAGTTCGACGCCACCGCCGCGGAGCTTGCGCGGCGCGGGGTCGAGAGGGAAAGGCTTGAAAAGGCGAGGGACCTCGACGCGAAGCGCCGCGCGCTCATCGCCGAGACCGAGACGCTGAAGGCAAAGCGCAACGCCGCCTCGAAGGAGATCGGCAAGATCGCGGCCTCAGGCGGCGACATCGCGGCCGCGAAGGACGAGATGCGCAAGGTCGGCGACCGCATAGCCGAGATCGACAAGGAGCTCGCGCAGGTCGACCACGATCTCCGCGAGACGCTTCTGATGATCCCGAACATCCCCGCCCCCGAGATCCCCACCGGGCCCGACAGCTCGACGAACAAGGTCGTCAGGATGGTCGGCGAGTGGAAGGATCCCGACTTCAAGATACCGACGCACATCGAGATCGGCGAAAAGCTCGGCATCTTCGACTTCCCGCGCGGCGTCAAGCTCACGGGCACGGGATTCCCCGTGATTCTCGGCCAGGGCGCGAAGCTCCAGCGCGCGCTCATCCAGTACATGCTCGACCTCCACTGCCAGAAGCAGGGATATACCGAGATGTTGCCGCCGTTCGTCGTCAACAGCGACTCTATGACCGGCACTGGCCAGCTTCCGAAGTTCGCGGAAGACCTCTATCACTGCCAGATCGACGACTTCTGGCTGATTCCGACGGCAGAGGTGCCTGTCACGAACTACTACCGCGACGACATCTTCGACGGCGTGAACCTCCCGAAGATCACCCCCGAGAGCCCCGTCAAGCTCACGGCCTACACGCCGTGCTTCCGCCGCGAGGCGGGATCTGCGGGCAAGATGACGCGCGGGATGCTGCGCGTCCACCAGTTCGACAAGGTCGAGATGGTGAACTTCGTCCATCCTTCCGTCTCGTTCCAGCAGCTCGAGACGCTCGTGAAGGAGGCGGAGGAAGTCCTCACGGGGCTCGGCCTCGCGTTCCGCGTCATCATGCTCTCGTCGGGCGACATGGGCTTCTCCGCGGCGAAGTGCTACGACCTCGAGCTCTGGGCTCCTGGCGAGCAGCAGTGGCTCGAGGTCAGCTCGTGCTCGTGCTTCACCGACTACCAGGCGCGCCGCCTCAACTGCCGCTTCAAGGACGCGGACGGAAAGACGAAGCTCGTCCACACGCTGAACGGCTCTGGCGTGGCGCTCCCGCGCCTCGTCGTCGCGCTCCTCGAGCAGCACCTCAACGCCGACGGCTCGGTGACGATTCCCGAGGTCCTCCGCCCCTACATGGGCGGCAAGGAGCGCCTCGAACCGGTCAAGTAAGAAAGGGACATCCCCCATGGCGACTTCCTTTCGCGGCATTTGCGTTGCGAGCGCCGCGCTTGCGCTTTTCGCTCCTTGCCTGGCGGCTGAAGAATCCGTTGCCACGAAGGCTGCGGCCACTGGGGCCGCTGTGACGGATGCTGCCGCGCCGAATTCCGCTGTTCCCGCGGATGCGGTCACTAAAGCCGACGACTCTGGGCTTAGCTTCAGCGCCGGCGCCGACCTGCGCATCCGCCAGGAGATCATGGACCATGTGCCGGGGCTGCCGAACGGCGGCTTCGGCGCGTTCCGGTTCCGCGAGTCCGGCTACCGCAACCACATCCGCTTCCGTCCGCGCGTCTGGGCGGAGCTGAGGGGAGACGCCGGCGAAGCGGGCGCGTGGCTGCTCTACGGCCGCATAGCGGACGAGTTCCGCTGGAACTACCGCCCCAAGAACCGGACTACGTCCTGGCCGGGCGAGATCATCCTCGACAACCTCTATCTCGAGGGCGTTGGCGTCTTTGACGGATTCCTTGACCTGAAACTCGGCCGGCAGAACCTGTACGGGCTGTGCGGACTAGACCGCATTCTCGTCGACGGAACGCCGGGCGACGGCTCGCGCACGCTCTACACGGACATGGCGTCGGTCCGCTTTCACGTGACCGAGAGCTCGACCCTCGACTTCTTCGGGCTCTACAACTTCGACTCGACGGAGGACTTCCGCATAGGCGACGACCGCCACCGCCTCTCGTCCCTCTCTTCTCGGTTTCCCGATGGCTCGGGGAACCAGGACGACTGGGGCGCGGGCGTCGTGTGGGGCCAGACCCCGGTCGAGGACCTCGAATACCAGGTCTTCGCGATCACCAAGCGGCTCCGCGAGGCGCAGCCTCCGCAGTCGCGCCGCCACACCGATCTCTTCGGCGTGCGCGTCAAGCCGCGGCTCACCGGCACGCTCAAGTCAGACTTCGACGTGATGTACCAGGCGGGCGGCGAGTGGAGCGCCTTCGCCGGATTCAACTGGACGAGTGACCGCGAGGGGTGGAAACCCTCTCTCTGGCTAGACTACCGCTACATGAGCGGCAAATGGGACCCCATGTGGGGCCGCGACGCGATAGAGTCCGAGATGTATCTCTACGGGTCGCACAACGGCGTCGGCTGGTGGTCCAACCAGCACTACCTCAAGCTTGCGGCAGGCGTGGAGTTCGCTCCGCGCCACAAGCTCGTCTTCTCGACCGGACCAGTCTTCGCGGCGGAGAAGGACGGGGCGGGCGGCGGCAGCGGCGCCTTCAAGGGCCTCTTCACCCGCGCGCTCTACACATTCCCCCTGCTGACGCCAGACAAGGAGAAGGGCGAGCGCTTCGAGATATACGGGCACTTCATCGGCGAGGTGTTCCATCCGGGCGACTACTACGACACCGACAAGCCGGCTTACTTCGTCCGCTGGCAGATCGACTTCAAGTTTTGACAGAGCTCCGCAGACACTACGAGGACTACGTAGGCACCTTCCGCGGCGCCGACGGACGGCTTCCGTCCATGATGGAGCTCAAGCTTGAGCACACCATGAGAGTGGTGGAGGCCGCGAGGCTGATCGCGGCTGGCGAGGGCTTCGACGCGCGCACCGCCCGCTGCTGCGAGGCGGCGGCGCTCCTGCACGACACCGGGCGCTACGAGCAGCTGAGGCGCTACAACACTTTCCGCGACTCCGACTCGGTCGACCATGCCGTGTTCTCGCACGACATCGTCAAGGAGAAGGGGTGGCTCGGGAGCTGGCCGGATAGGGATGCGATACTGACGGCCGTGCTCGTCCACAACCGCCGCGACATTCCGGCCGCGGAGATGGACGCGCTTACGCTCGCTGTTTCGCGCACCGTGCGCGACGCGGACAAGCTAGACATCTTCCGGGTCCTCGAGAACCTCGTCCGCACGACCGACTGGCGCACCGACTCGACCGCGTTCTGGAACCTGTCCGTGACTGAGGGGCCTAGCCCAAAGGTCGTGGAATGCGTCCGCGGCGGACGCCCCGTCGACTACCAGAACGTCAGGTCGCTCTCCGACTTCGTGCTCATACAGGTCGGATGGATGATCTCCGGGCTTGAGTTCGCGACTTCGCGCCGCATCTGCGCCGAACGCGGGCACCTGGAGTTCCGCAGGGGCTTTCTGCACCAGCTCTCGTCCAGTCCCGCCGTGGACGCGCTCTGCGACATCGCCGCGTCAGCGCTGGCGGCCGTAGGCTGATTTCCGTAATCCAAAAAAGAGGTGGCATGCATATGATCAACGGGAGAATCGTGTTTTCCGCCGCGTCAGCAGCGGTTTGCCTGGCATCGTGCGCGGCGTTCGGCGCCCCAGCTCCGGACGAGCTGTGCATAGGCGACCTCACCGGCCGCACCGTGAAGCCGCTGAACGGCGTAGGCGCGGGACCGAAGACCGGCTGGGGTCTCGGCAGGGACGGCGGCGTCTACATCGACGCGACGCCCCTTTACCGCAAGATCGCCCCGCCGTTCGTGCGCCTCCACGACATCGAGACGCCATTTGCCCGGGGGCAGTTCTTCGACATGCATGTCTATATGGACGACAAGACGCCCGGGCATGCGCGGTATTTCGAGAAGTCCGACGCCTACATCGACTCCATCCTCGCCGCCGTGCCGTGGGCGAAGATCATATTCAGGCTCGGAGAGTCGATTGGAATCGCGGACGGAATGAACCCCTACGCGGTGAAGCCGTCCGACTACGACGCATGGTGCAGGGCCGCCGTCGAGGTCGCAGAGCACTATGCCAGGAAGTATCCGAAGACCGAGTGGTACTTCGAGATATGGAACGAGGCGAACCTCACCGGGCCTGCAGACGACCACAGCAACCACAAGACGTTCTCGTCCGCCCCGCATTCCGGGGACACTTGCCCCTCGGCGGACTACTTCAGGCTCTACGAGAAGGCCGCGCTCGCGCTTGGCGCCCTCCGCGAGAAGGGAGGCTACAGGAACGTCAAAATCGGCGGCCCGGCCGAGAGCGGGATCGAGAAGGGCGGGTGGTCGACGTTCTCCTGCGAGGAGTTCCTCGCGGAGCTCGAGCGCTACAACGCCGAGCACGGGTGCGTGGTGCCGCTCGACTTCTATTCGTGGCACCAGTACGACGGTTCGGCGGTGGTGAAGCCCGTCGCCGACAAGGTGGGCAGGCTCCTCAAGGCCACGAAGAACTACACCAGGACGCTCAACATCTGCGACGAGTGGAACCTTACCTGCGACCCGAAGCGCGTACCGCAGATATCCGCCGCCGAGGGCGCGGCGAACACACTCGCGACGATGATCGCCTGGCAGGATTCTGCACTTGACGCCGCCGTCTACTACGACGTGCAGCTCTGCGGCGCGTTCAACGGACTCTGGTACAAGCCCTATCTCGACGTCATGGTCGGGAGCGAAGACATGCACCGAGAGTTCCGCGCGGCGTTCCAGACGAACGGCTGCGAAGGGATCACCGCGTTGCAGAAGCGCATCTTCGCGCCGACCGCCGACAAGCCGATCGTAACCCTCGGCGGATACTGGGCGATGCGCGCATTCACGGCGCTGGCGGGATACGGCGAGATTCTCGGCATCGAGCGCGGCTCTGCGGTCCCCGACACCGTCTACGCGCTCGCGGCCAGGAGCGAGTCCGGCGGCGCGCTCGCCGTCGTGAACAACTCCGGCAAGCCGGTGAAACTGCGCATCACGGCGGTGCCGCTCCCCATTCCCGTCACCATGACCCGCGTGACGGGCGGAACGGAGCCGTTCGCGCCGGCGAAGTCGTCCGTCTCGAAGATGGACGTCTCCTCCGGAAGCGTTGAGCTCGCCCTCGCCCCGTACGAGATCGTCCTGATGGACACGGACGAGTAGACACTGCAGCTGTTCTTGCCCGTCACCGTGACCGTGAACCGGTAGTTTGGCCGCACGGAAACCATGAGCGGGAAGTCGTATGGGAGATGTCTGCGCGTCTCGCCGTCCGACTCAAGCCGCATCAAGAGCTACTTGTCGCAGGACGATTCGCCGAAAGAAAGTGGTTGTTTGCCAAACTAAACAAAATTAAAAATTGCGTTTACTCTGGCAAAGCACGACGCAAAAAAAAGTTGACATGTCAACTTCTTCGTTTCTGGTTGAGGTGTGATATACTGTGCACGTAACAGGTGTGCACAATTAAGGGATGTGGCCTATGAAACACGAAATAACGTTCGATGGATCCCTTTTTCTGAAGGGAACAGCAGCGGCTCTTCTGTGCGCGGCGGCGCTGACGTCGCTGGCGGCGACAACCTCGACCTGGACCGGCGGAGCCTCCGGGATATGGGGCTCGGACTATCAAGCCAACTGGAGCGGCGGCTATCCGACTTCAACGGCTTACGCCACATTCGGCGAACCCAAGACGGAACCGATAACGGTTCAGGTCGACGAGGCCGTAGATGCCTACGGCGTCGTTAGCGCTGCCGGCAGGACTGCCGCAATAAACTTCACGGGCAGCGGGACCTTCAACAACTACCGTGGTTCTTTGGTTGAAGTCAAAGGCGGATACAGCCTGACCGATTGGGACATCAACGTCGTCTGCAAGGTCCAAACATCGGTTAACGGCACAAACTGCTTCCACAAGGCGTTGGATTCTTCGGGATTCTACAGTTTGACCCTTAACAGCAATTCCAAGTCGACGTTCTGCGACTCCGCCCAGGTTTCCGGTCAGCATGTGATTGTGCAGACGGGGGCGGCGCTCGAGTTTCTGGACTCGTCCCGCATGACTTTGACAAAGGACCTTAACGTCTATCCCGGCGGCTCGCTCAGCGTTGCTGGCAACGCGGTGCTTGTGCCGAGAGGACTCTCTCTGCCGTTTTCGAAAGAGCCTGGCGTGAGCGATGAATGGACGATGGGCGGAGGAAAGATTGACCTTTCCGCCAGTGGTGGTTTCAACTCCGCCGGGAAGTCGCTGTATTTTACGTATACGAACGCGACGAAGATCGTGTCTGGAACCGGAACGATCCAAATGTACAATCTGGACTTCTCCAGCGCATCGAATACCACACTTCGTCTTGACGGCCCGGATTTGTACGTTCGGAAAGTCGGCGGCGACTACACGAAGAACAACTATCTTCAAGTGTCAGGAGGTTCGACAGTCGGCGCGTATGGTGCCGATGTCAATCTGGCGAACACCTGGTATGCCAAGTTCACCGGTTCGGCGGCCATTGACACGACGGACGGCGCCGACGGAACGACGCCGCGCACCATCACCCTGACCAGGATCGGCACCAGCAGCGGCGACCTCGACGTAAAAGGCGGCGGCACGTTGAAGCTTGGCGGCGCTTTGAGGCAGCAGAACCTCAACCTCACGGTGGAGGGAGGCACGACGTTCGACGCGCAAAGCCAGTACGTGTACGCGCTCGGGGATTTCGTCCTCAAGGACAGCGCAAGTTTTCTTAGCGAGCTCTACATCGGACACAAGGGCGAGTCGGAGTGCGTGAAGTCGCTGACGATGAGCGGCGATTCGACGCTCAGCATCGGGCGCTATGCCGACATTTCCGGCGATGTCACGCTTTCCGGCAACGCGTCCGCGGTAATCCGGAACTACAAGAAAGAGTCGAGCCCGCTTTCGTGCGCGAATCTCTCGCTCTCCGGCAACGCCTCGCTGACGGTGTTGACCGGCACGGTTTCCTGCGCGGCCATCACGCTCGCCGACAGCGCATCCCTTGCCGTGCCAGGCACGATTTCGGCGACGTCGCTCGCGATGTCCGGCGATGCCCATATCTCGTTCACGGCGGGCACGGCGTTTACGTCCGGCGCGGCGTTCGGCGACGGAAACTGGACGATGGACATCACGATTCCGGCCAACTACGAGGCCGGCCTTCGCCCGATCGTGACCGGCGCCCAGTTCGGCGAAGACTTCGCGAGCCACGTCACGCTCGCGGGCGAGACGAATGGCTGGACCGTGGGAGTGGTGGACGGATTGCCTGTTCTCTACAAGGGTGCGTCCGCCAGTGGAATCGAGTGGACCGGCGGCAGCCAGACGAGCGGCAACTGGAGCGACTCCGCGAACTGGAACGGCGGCGTGCTGCCCGGGGTGAACGACCATGTCGCCTTCGGCGGCATCAGCCGGCTCACGTCCTACAACGACTCGCTGAATACCGCGTCCGGGCTCGTGTTCCGCGCCTCCGCCGGGCCGTTCGTCCTGACTGGTTCGGTCGAAAAGCTAACGCTGAAGACCGACTGCGGCAGCCGTACCTCCGCCACCAACGACGCGATGGCCAATATCGTGTCGCATTCCGGCTTCGCCCAGACGATCGCCATTCCGGTTGAATTCAGGCGCTGCGCGTACGTCCGCTCTGAGGGCGGCGGAGAGGTCGTGCTGAAGAACGGATTCTACCAGGGCACGGATACGACCTGGCAGTATTTCATCGCGGGCGGCGAAGTCGCGATCGGCGGAACATGCTCGGCGTCCAAGCTCGGGTTCAGGACCGCGGCGTCCGGGAAGCCTACGACCTGCCTGCGTCTTATGCCCGGATGCGACTTCACGCTTCGCAACCAGGGGTACAATTCTTTCACTGAGTCGGCTTCCTACGTTGGACGGTTCGTCATCGAGGAAGGGGCGTCCCTGACCGTCAACGGCGGCGAGTGCTCCTTCTACTACGGAGCGCTCCAGAATGTCGTCAACGGCGTCTATAGGATCAATGACGGAGATTCCGACGACGGACGGATTATCGCAGGGCAAAACGAGCAGTATTACACCGGGTCGGGGACGATCTACGCCGTGCGGGCGCGGGCCAGCAGAAACTCCGGGAGCAGGAGCCACTACGTCAACTTCGGCGGAACGCTCAAGCTCTACATGGGCGGAGACTGGAACACGGCAAGTCCCTATTCCACCACAGTCTCGGGGAATTCGACGGTAATTCTCCATGACCCCAACTGCCCGACGCGCTTCCGCATGACGGACGGCACAACGCTTGGCGCGACGGCAGACTGGACGTATGGTCCGTCCGCCGACGCGTTCAACACGACCAACGAGATCGTGACGGCGGCGGGCCGCGCGGCCGTGATGACTGGCACGGTCACGGTCGACACGCAGGACCCGAACGACGCGACGAAGTCCCACACGATCACGTTCGTCGATCCGCTTGACGCCTCGGCCGCTACGCTCGTCAAGAACGGCGCAGGCTCGCTTGTCTTCAACACGCCGGCCGACTGCCAGCCGCAGCTCGGCAGCCTGGTCGTGAACGGAGGCCTGGTCTCGTTCAACGCCGCACAGACCTTCACCGGAACGCTGACGCTCGCGGCTGGGACGCAGTTCCGTGCGGACGCCGCAGTCGCCGACGCCGGCTGGACCGTGATCGCAACGGCCACGTCGATCACCGGGCCCGGTGGAGCGACGGAATGGACGACGGCCGACAGGGCGTACAAGTTCCGGATCGTCACGTCCGGCGGCACCAGCCGGATCGAGTGCAGCAAGGACACGGGCGTTGTGATATTCTTCTTGTAATCGGCACGGAGGAAAGAAAATGAAAAAGCTGAATCTCTTTTTGCTTGCCGCCGCGGCTGCGTGCTGTCTGCCGGTTTTCGGGGCCTATCCCGGAAACCCGAACTTCAGGAATGTCAGCGTGATCAACACGGCCACGACCCGCACGGACTGGATTACAAACGTAACGACCATAGTTTCAGAGTCGACGAACCCCGGCTATGCCGCGCCGATTGACTGGGACAGATATGCAAAACCCATCGCCCCCGGCGTAGACCACATACCGGCAGTCCTGACAAAGGAGGGCCGCTGGCCGACCAACATGGTCTGCCATTTCGTGCGCATCGACCTCACGACGCCCAACATCCGCTTCACCGGCTCCGACCGCTGCCCGGAGGGGTGGGGCGACGACATGCCCGAAAGCATCTCTAAGAAGAGCGGCAACACCTACTACCAGAAGCGCACCGTCCGCGAGAGGACCAGCGACTTCCTCGCCCGCAACCGCGGCGCCAAGTCGAAGGGCGGCAAGGAGCGCGACGCCCGCATCGCCTTCAACCTCGCCGCCTGGCTGCCGTGGACCAAGCCCTACACGAATCTCTGGGCCGAGCCCTATTCCCCGCTCTATTCGGACGGAAAATCGGTTTCCTTCTCCGAGAGCGGCACCGTCGCGAACGCCGCCGGCGATGTCGTGCCGAACAGCATGATCGTCATATATAAGGACGGCACGGCCGAACTCACGCACTGGATATCCGAGGAGGACGCGAAGCGGGTGTGGTTCTGCGCGCCGGCGTTCGTGGCGGAAATGGTCTCGGCCGGACAGATTCCGGGGCACGCTATGCAATGCGACCCCCGCACGGCGATGGGCATCTCGCAGGACAGGAAGAAGCTATACCTCTTCTTCTGCGACGGACGGCTGGAAGGCTGGTCGGGCGGATGCTACTGGAGTTCGCTGTCGACGCTGCTTCTTGCGATGGGCAGCTACTATGCCATCAACCTCGACGGCGGCGGGTCGTCTACATTCTGCGTGTGGGACGACGCAAGCGGGAAGCCGATGATCTTCAACCGCCCCGCCGGCGGTCTTCGCGACAACGGCTCCAACGCGGCGATCTACTACAAGGCGCCCGACGCCATGGTCGGCACCTGGATCTACGACGACATGGACTTCCTCGTCCAGGACATCGTCGACAACGAAATCCCGGCTGGCGAGACGACTATCAACGTCCTCGCCGACACGACCTTCACGGCGGAGCATCCGGGCATTCCGGCCGGAACGACCTGGACGCTGACCACGACGAACAACGCCTCGATCGGCTGGGAAGACGGCGTCTCGCCGGCAATCGCCGCCAATTCTTCGGTCACCTTCCGCAACATCCGCCTGCGGACGAGTTCTCTTTCGGTGGCCGCCGGCGGCAAGGCTGTCCTCGACGGCGCGACCGGTTTCACTGAGATTTCGACCGCCGACGCGACCGGCATCGAGATCGCGGGCACGGTTCCCGCCGGGCTGCGCGTCAGCTGCGCGGCCGCGGCGAACGTCGGCGACTTCTTCGGAACGAGCACGCTCCCGCTGGCGGATGCAAGGGCCGAAGCCCGGAAGATCGGCTGTGCGGACAATGGCTCCTTTGTCGCGGATGCGGTCGAGGTTGACGGCGTCATCAAGCTCATGTGGAGCAAGATCGTGACGTTCGGATCCGTCGCCGGCAATATGACCAGTCTAGACCGCGGCGTCGTGAATGTGACAGTCGACGACTGTAATTCCGATTATTCGGCGGGCTACAAGCTCAGGTTCACGGTCAAGAGCGAAGACGGACTCCGCTCGGCGACGAAGGTCGTCGACTTCACGGGTGTCGGCGACTATTCGTTCGACACCATCGACACGTCCGATCCGGCAATCTGCGCTTCCGGCTACGTTTTTGACTTCACGGTCGAGCTGGTGGACGCGACCGGCACGCGAGTTCCGAATTCCGAAGTCGCCTCCGGCAGCATGGTCCTTGGCGTCTCGGAGAACTGGTTCAGCGCGCGCGCCGCCGACGACTCGGCCGAGGGCGGCGCGTGGACGACGAAGCCGGCCATCGAAAGCGGACGCTATCCGGTTGCGCCTGGCTCCGACCTCGACTTCGCGGCGAACGTGTCGACGAACGGCAGGGTGAGGTACGAGACGGTCGTCGAGTCCAATGGCTTCATCACCGACGCCTGCGCCCGGCAGATGCTCGAGAGCGTCAGGACGTCCTACTCGACGCCGCACGGCGCCTGCTTCGTTGCGAGGGGCGCGGACGGCTCGCCGGTCTGGCACGGACTCGTCTCGGAGAACGGCGAGCCTGCCTTCAGGACGCTCCGCGGTCCCGCCGCGCTCAATACGCCCACGAAGGTCTTCTGCGACGTAGACTGGAGCTCCGGCGCGCCCCGCGTGCGGTATTCCGTCGCCGTCGGCGACGGTGCGGAGACCGTCCTCGCCGACGAAGCGGGCAACACCTGGTTCGCCGGCGCGTCGGGCGCGAATGCGGCAACAGGACGTGTGTTCGTCTCGGGCACTGGTTCCGTCGCTTCGCTTGCCGGCAGGTATGTTGCCCGCGTCCTCGCCGTGGAGGGCGGCTATGCGGTGTGGATCGCCGAGAAGGGCATAACGGGCGAGCCTGGCGACACCGCGACAAACGGCATCCCGAACGGAGTCCGCTACGCCTTCGACATCGATCCCTCCAAGGGTCCGGCGAAGATGGGCGAGCCGATCATCCAGGTCGTCCGCGACGCGGACGGCAACCCGTCCGTCCAGTCCCGCGACC
>JAFRJH010000176.1 GCA_017432385.1 Kiritimatiellia bacterium | reverse complement strand
TTCTGAACAGGACGGCCTACAAGTACTACAAGTTCTCCTGCACCGGCCGCAACAGCACGTCCGCAGACGGCTGGATCGAGCTGTACGAAATCCAGTTCTACGTCGATTCCGTGTTCGACCTCACCTCGCCCGCCACCGGAGGGGTCGTGGCCTCGTCGCCGGCCTACATCTGGGACAACTACCAGTACCTCGCAGACTATGCGTTCGACAGCGTGAGGAACGTCAACACCAGCCGGTGGATTGCTTCGCGGGCTGACCACATGTACTTCGTCTACGGCTTCGACAACCCGACGCGCGTAAACGGCATTTCGCTGTACATGCCGAGTTCCGGCAACGGCAACAACACGTCCGCCCGCGCGCCCAAGGACTGGACGGTCTCCGGCTCGAACGACGGCGCTGCCTGGACGCTACTCGACACGCAGTCGGGAGAGACGGACTGGAGCGAGGGCGAGGAGCGCTACTACGAGTTCGCGAACATGTCGAAGTACAGGTACTACAAGTACGACTGCACCGCGAACAACAGCGCGAACGACGTCCTCCAGATCATGGAGATAGAGCTCACCTTCCACAACAGCGGTTTGCCGAGCATCGGAAACTGCTCGGTGACTTTCTCCGACGCGACTTCGCTGTCCGTCTCCGCCGAAGTCGACCTGAACGGCGCCGATAAGCTCAGCTACATTCTGAACGACGGCGAGACCGTCACGACCAATGCCTTCGCCACGTCGGTCGCCGAGGGCCAGACCGGGGCCACGACGATCTCCGGCCTTTCCGCAGACAAGACATACGAGGTCTCGATCCTCGCCGAGAACGCCGCGGGGACCGCCGTCTATCCCGCAGGCTCCCTCTATACGGGCGAACTGACGCTCGGCGCGGTGGTGAACGCCTCCGAGGATACGCTCGCCCCCGGCACCGTCGCCGTTTCCCGCGCGAGCGCGGACAACGTGCCGCTCACTGTCTACTACACGATCACCGGCACGACCGGCTCTCAGGGCACGACCTGGGCGGAGCCGGTCGGGATCGTGATCCCCGCCGGCGAGACCACGGGCTACCTTCTCGTGACGCCGCTCGCGGACCTCGCGGTCAGCGAGAACATCGAGGTCGCCGTCTCGCTTGCCCCGGGCAACTACGGCATCCCCGCGTCCGGAAGCAGCGCCACGCTGACGATCGAGAACGACGACACGCCCGAGGGATGGACGGTAGTGACGCTCGTCAACTCCTTCGACAGCCCCGCGGGCGGATACATGGGGTCCAGCTACGACTATGCGCTCACCAACAACGCGAACCTTATCGTCAGGTTCACAAACCCGGAATCCGCCCCCGCGGGCCTGCGCGAATTCGCCCTTGCGGCGGGCAACAACATCGAGGCCAATGCGAGCGTGTTCCCTTACGACTGGATGCTTTTCTCGTCGTGCAGCTCGTCGACCAACGCCACGGGTACGACCGTTGATTCCGTCCGGTATGCGTCGGAGTCGCTGTCCGACGGGCTTACGGAAAAGAGGAGCATCCGCGCCTACGCGGGCAGCTGGTACATTCCCGCGGACGGCACCTACAGCTTCCGCATGCACATGAGGCACTGCGCCGTGTTCTCCATCGACGGACAGCTGATCCTGCGTCAGCCCACATCGGGTGCCGTATCCACGAACGGCGTCGAGCTGACCAAGGGCTGGCACAGCTTCTACGCGGGGTTTGTCGCGTCCGCGTCGACCCACATCATCGGCCCGGCCGCCAACGAGACGTACGGCCTCGCGTTCAGCGCGACGGACGACGAGAATCCCGACACTCCGTTCACGCAGGCCAACTGCCGGTTCTCCACCGCGTTCAGCACGGTGCTGACGCCTTCCGTCCTGTCGAGGGCCGACATCATCGTCGACTGCTCGAACGTGCTCGGCGACCTTCGCGTCTCCGGACAGCTCTGGGCGACTCCCGGCCACCAGTTCAGGTTCGTCAACATCCCCGCGGGCGGCTCACTCGAGTTCGGCCGGCCCCTCTACTATCCTTCCGGACTCCACGAATGGCAGAACCTCTACAACTTCGCGTTCGTGGACTGGACGCAGCTGTCCATACCGTCCGGCGTCGGCATCCGCTTCGAGGGCGCGATCGTCGTGAACGGCTCCTGGACGGATGCTGGGCGCGGAACCTGGTCGGGGAGCGACCGCAGCGCGTTCTCGCTCGGCAGAAACGCGATGATCGCGACGCAGGTGCCGAACTTCTTCGGCACCGCCGGCGCGGAAGAGTTCCTCGTCCCGGACGGGCTCCGCTACTTCCAGTTCGGCCAGCCTTCGGTCATCGGCGACACCGCGACGATCAAGTCGAACAGCGTCAACCAGGTTCTCGGCATCGGCATCGGCGGCGCGCCGTTCATCGTGGAGAACAGCCTCCTGCCGGTCAAGGTGAAGTACGCCAACAACCACAACTTCTACAACGACTTCGACATCGGGAGCAACGGCTCGATCAACCACACGATGCCGTGGTTCTCCAGCGACGTGCTGCACGGCGACGTGCTGAGCGGCAACGTCCGCGGGACGGGATGGGGACGCAGGCTCCAGACGCGCGGCAGGCTGAACCTCAATGTGCTGAACGAGGGGCAGCGCGCCGATTTCTTCGTCATGCGGCCCGTGGCGGGTACGGCGCCGTCGTACATCGGCACCGTCTCCCTGGCGAGCGACGGCGCACAGTACCCAACCAGTGGATGGGGCTACACCGGGGCATCCGCATACTACTTCCCGGAGGTGCCTGGCGAGAATCCGCTTTCCATCGGGACGCTTACGGGCAACGACGCCTTCTGGTACCCGGAGTCTCCGCACCACGGCGGCCGCCGCGGCGCGACTTTCTCGACCTGCTCCAACAACGTCGTCAACGTGGGCAAGCTGAACGGCGGCGGCATCCATCTGCGCATCCTGCGTCCGAACGGCAACGGATTGTCCACTGCGGACAACGACGAGCAGGACGACGGCCCCGCGAACTTCGTGTTCGGCGAGTTCAACGGCTCGGATGGGATGAAGGTGTTCGTCTCGTCCAACGTGAACGTCACCGTCACGAACATCGTGAAGAGGACTTCGCTCCGCTACGACGTGATGTCCAACAGCGTAAACAGGGCGGTTCTCGACATCGAGGGAACCGTCGCCGAGGGCACGACGATCACCGCGACGGACGTCGCGATGCTGCCGGCGCGCGTGAAGGGCTTCACCGGCCATGACATCACGCTCACGGAGACCGAGGAGAACCGCACTTATCCCGTCGTCTTCGACTTCGACAACCACGGCGGAGTCCCCGTAGGCGGGTGCGACGGCTCGGGCAACCTCGTCGCCGCGCCGACGAGCGGACATATCGATCTCTCGTTCTCGGGCGAGCCCGTGAAGGGCAGGTGGGGCATCCTGCGCTTCGACAACGCGAACGGACTGCTCAACGGCTGGACGGTCACCGCGCCCCAGTCGTACAGGATCTCCGGAAAGCCGCCGTACATTGTCAGGGTCGTCAAGGACGCCAACGGCTTCAGCCTGGTTATGTCCCGCGGCGGCCTCGGCGTGACCGTGCGCTAAACCGCGCGCGGCGCTATCGGCATGAGCGGCGTCGCCTTTGCCGAAATGAGTGGGTCGGCGCCGTCCTGTTGTTTTTCCAGTTGCCTTTCCTGGCTTGATGTGATATATTTACACTATCGTATACTTGATAAAGGCGGAGGTTTTTGATAAGCGCGCTTACACAATTGAAAGTGCGGCACTTTGTGCATGGACCCTGACGATGTCCGCGTTCGGCGCGGCGGCGACGAAACCCGAACCGACGCTTGTCGACACCTCGGCGTCGGCGGGCCAGGTGGTCGACCAGTCGGCTGAGTACAACGGCGGCACCAAATACCTTGCCCAAAAGGCGTTCGACAGGGTGTTCTCGACGATGGACTCCTGCTGGATTGCGAAACTGGACGCCGACAACCCCGTGGCCTTCTTCGTGTACGAGTTCAACACGCCGACGGTCGTCGACTGCATCAGGCTGCAGAACTTCGAGAAGTGGGGCGAGACATTGCGGGCGCCCAAAGACTGGACGTTCGAGGGTTCCAACGACACTAACGGCAATTGGGTTGTTCTCGACACCCAGACGGGACATACCGGTTGGACGAGCAACGAGTTCCGCACCTGCTCCTTCGTGAACAGGAATGCCTACAAGTACTACAAGTTCGCCTGCACCAGGAACAACAACGCGAACATGGTCGCGCTCTGCGAAGTCGAGTTCCTCGTCGGAAGCGTTGCCAATCTTGCAAGGTCGGGCGCTGGAGCCGTTGCGCAGGGCCGTTCCTCTCCGGTCGTTAACTCCAGCGGCGTCGACTACCCTGCGTCGAAGCTCTTCGACGGCGTGAGGAAGAGCAACGACAGCCGCTGGCTCTGCGCGAAGGCCGACCACATGTACTTCGTCTACGAGTTCAACGAGCCGACGAGGGTCAACGCGTATACCATCTGCACGCCCGGAGACAGCTATGGATGGAGTACGCAGGCGCGCGCGCCCAGGACTTGGACTTTCTCCGGTTCCAACGACGGCGCGATTTGGACGGAACTCGACTCGGAGACCGAGACGGGCTGGTCCGGCAACCCCGAATCCCGCTACTACGAATTCGTGAACACGACGAGGTATCGGTATTACAAGTTTGACGCCACCGCGCTCAACGGCGGCACGGACTACGTGCAGCTAGACGAGATGGAGTTCTACTATAAGAACAACGGTTTGCCGGGCTTCGGCGACTGCTCGGCGACTTTCTCCGACGCGACCTCGCTGTCCGTCTCCGCCGAAGTCGACCTGAGCGGCGCCGATACGCTCAGCTACATTCTGAACGACGGCGAGACCGTCACGACCAATGCATTCGCCACGTCGGTTGCCGAGGGCCAGACCAAGACAGCGACGATCTCCGGCCTTTCCGCAAACAAGACATACGAGGTCACGATTCTCGCCGAGAACGCAGTGGGGACCGCCGTCTATCCCGCAGGCTCCTTCTATACGGGCGAACTGACGCTCGGCGCGGTGGTG
>JAFRJH010000175.1 GCA_017432385.1 Kiritimatiellia bacterium | reverse complement strand
CTGCTCGGCGGCGGACTCCCGGGCGCGCCGGGCGCCGTCGCGCAGGATGTCCTCAAGCGCGTCCGCGTCCTTCGCGAGCTCCTCGCGGCGCTCCCTGAACGGATCGAACAGGCGGTGGTACGCCGCCAGAAGCGCCTTCTTCGCGTGCCCGTAGCCGTAGTTCCCGGCGCGGAAGCTCGCGGCCATCTCCGCGACCTCGTCGGGCGTCGCGAAGAGCTTGTACATCTCGTAGACCGAGTTGCCCTCGGGCTCCTTCGGCTCCTCCATCGGGGTCGAGTCGGTCACGATGCCCATGACCTTCTTCTTCACCGACGGATCGAACAGCTCGATCGTGTTGTGGTAGCTCTTGGACATCTTCTGCCCGTCGGTCCCGGGAATTGTCGCGACGGTCTCGGGAATGTAGGCGTCGGGCAGCTTGAATATCTCGCCGTATGCGTTGTTGAACTTCTGCGCGAGGTCGCGCGTCACCTCTAGATGCTGCTTCTGGTCCTTCCCGACCGGCACGAGGTCCGCGTTCATTATGAGAATGTCGGCGGCCATGAGGACGGGGTAGGCGAAGAGGCCGTGCGTAGCCTCGAAGCCGTGCGCCATCTTGTCCTTGTAGCTGTGGCAGCGCTCGAGAAGGCCCATCGGCGTGAGGCACGAGAGGTACCAGGCCAGCTCCTGGACCTCGGGGACGTCGCTCTGCCTGTACACGATGGACCTCGCCGGATCAAGCCCGCAGGCAAGGTAGTCGAGTGCGACGTCGCGCGTCGCCTCCCTCAGCGCCGCACCGTCGCGCACCGTCGTCATCGCGTGGAAGTTGGCGATGAACATGTACATGTCCGCGCCCTTCTCCTGAAGGTCGAACATGGATTTCATCGCGCCGAAGTAGTTGCCCCAGTGGAGCTTGCCCGAAGGCTGGATTCCCGTCAGAACTCGCATGGCGGAGATTATACCAAAAATCGGGCGGCTTTTGGCGGCGGTCCGCGGACCGTCCGCGGTTCAGCGGGAATGCTTCTTCTCGATGTCCGAGATATACGTCCGCGCGAACTTCAGGGACCAGCGGTCGCCCTCGGAAAGCTTCGACTCGTCGCCCCCGCACCTGTCGAGGGCAGCCGCGGCGACCGCCTCGAACATCCTCCTCGCCGCGGCGGAATCGCCGCGGCCCGAGTCGTAGACGTGCCTCGCCTCGGTGAGCGCGATCTCCAGGCTGTCCGGATTCTTCGCCTTCGCCTCTTCAATGACGCGCCAGGCGAGCGCACTGTCGTGCATAGCGCTCCTCGCTATGAACCAGGCCGTCGTCCAGGCGTCGATGTTGTGGGGGTTCGCCTTGACCGACGCCCAGAACCACGGCATCGTCTCGACGGCCTTGTCCCCTTCCAGATGCTTCTCTATCTCCGGCGCACGGACCCGGACGTTTATCCAGCGCCAGGGGTCGCCGCCGGCGCCGTGCTCCGCGACCGCCTCGCCGTCGTGATCGCCGTCATGGCCGTGGCCATGGCCGTGGTCTTCGTCGTGATCGCCGTCATGGCCGTGGTCATGGTCGTGGTCTTCGCCGTCCGCGTGGCGATGGTGGTGGTGATGGTCGTGCCCGCAGTTCTCGTCGCAGTCGTGTTCGCGGTCGAGCGTGCAGTCCATGTCGACGCCTCCGTGGAAGTAGGAGTCGGCCTTGTGCAGCATGGCGGCGCTTATCGTGTCCTTGGCGCCGCCGAACGCGACGGAGAGCACGTCGCCGCCGCTCGACGCCTGCGGCATGCGCGCGACGTCGATTCCACCGACGGCGAACGCCAGCGCCGCGGCCGCGACGGACGACGCCGCGGCGACGGAAATCGGAACTGACGAGGCGGACATGCTACGCCCTCCTCTTCCTTAGGACCAAGGCGGCGAACCCGAGGCACGCACCGGCGTACACCGCGCCGTAGGCGAGAACAGCCGCGACGACGGTCCACTCGACGCCGCCCCAGCCGTGGACGAGCCGCTGGCGCATGTCGAAGAACTCCGCGTGCGGCCCGACGGCGTAGACAAACCTGCAGACCGACGCGAGCACGCCGTTCACCTCCTTCGCGTACTCCGGGAGGCGGCGCCCGAAGAAGAACATCCCCGCGAGAGCCACGGCGCAGAGCGTGAGGTTCGCGGACGGCGTCACGAGGAGCGATCCCGCGAGCGCGAGCGCCACCGCCACCGCGACGAACGCCATGTGGAAGACGACGGCCTGGACGAGCTCGACGGAGAACCCGCCTCCGTGCGCGATCATGCTCCCGACGAACAGCGCGTAGAAGAAGAGAAGCGCCGACCACGACGCCGTGACCGCGCCGAGGTATTTGCCGAACAGCAGCCGGCCGCGCGATATCGGCTTCGAGAGGAGTGGCAGTATCGTGCGGCTGTCGAACTCCGGCGGGAACAGACGCGAGCCCGTCCCGAGCGCGACGAAGAGCGAAAAGCCCCAGATCAGCAGAAGAGCCATCTCGTCCAGATACCTCGACGCCCCGGACGCGCCGAACGGCGACGCCATCGACAGCGGCACCATGAGCGCGATTCCGAGCACCAGAAGCCCGAATATGTCGTTCCGACGCCACAGCTCCACAAACGAGAGCTTGACGAGCGCCTTCATCTGCAGCAGGAAAATCCGCATTCTTTTCATGTTCTTTGCCTCTCCTTCGCCTTCTCGGCAATAGAGTTTGAACTATGTCAACAAGACCCTGGCAAGCCAGTCGATCAGCCCTTCACGCCGCCGTTTTCAAGGACGTTGAGGAAGAGGCGCTCGAGGTTGGACTCGCCGTCGCCCGCGAGCTGGCCAACGGGCCCCTGGTAAAGGCATCTGCCCTTCTTCATTATCGCCACCTTGTCGCAGAGGAGTTCCGTCTCGCCCAGTTCGTGCGAGGAGAAGAATATCGACTTGCCCCGGTCCCGGAGTCCGCGCATGAGCTCGCGGAAGTGTATGCGCGCGAGCGGGTCGAGGCCCGTGAACGGCTCGTCGAGGACGAGGAGGTCGGGATCGGCGAGGAGCGCCCGCGCGATCCCGGCGCGCTGGAGCATGCCCTTCGAGTAGGTCTTGAGCGGACGTTTCGCGGCATCTGCGAGCCCGACGGCCTCGAGAAGCTCATCGGACCTCTCGCGGACCGACTTCGCGTCCATCCCGCAGAGCCCGCCGTAGAACGACAGGAGCTCGCGCGCGTTGAGGTAGGGATAGTAGTAGGCTATCTCCGGCATGTAGCCGATCTTCGAGCGAACCCCGACCTCCGACGGGTCCCCTCCCATCACCGCGACGGTTCCGGACGTCGGGCGTATGAGCCCGAGCAGCATCTTTATGGTGGTAGTCTTCCCCGCGCCGTTGGTGCCGAGGAAGCCAAGCACCTCTCCGGCCCCTAGCGTGAGGGTCAGCCCTTCGACCGCCTTCACGCTCCCGAACGACATCGACGCGTTGTCTATCCTGACCGTATCCATCGAACCCCTCTTTCCAGTTATTTCCGCTCCGCCCCCGACAGCCGCATGACGCGACGCACGATTTCGTCCGCAATCAGCGGATTCTGGAACGTGAACGCGAAAACGTCATTCCTGCCGTCGCGGGCGATCCTGAAGACCAGCCCCCCCGGCGCGGCGGAAACGCCGCGGATGTCGGCGAACGGGACGGAGAACGAAATCGACTTCCCGGCGAAGAAGACGCGCCGCCCGGTGATGTAGAAGTGAGTGCGCTGTATCTTGCGGTTGTTGCCGCGAAGACGCGGGAAGGCGACGTCGCCGGGCGCCCCGCGGACGGATATCGAGTCGAAACCGGTCTCCGGCCTCGCGTAGAACGTGCCCTTCTCGTGCATGTACACACGCTCCCCGTCCTCGACGTCGATGCGGCATGCCTTCGGGGGCAGCGGCTCGGGCACGGAATCCCCGTGCGCCGCAAGCCATTCCGAGTAGCCCTCCCGGTTGTGCGCGATGCGCCTCCTGATGCGCAGCAGCACGACTAGAGACGGCACGAAGAGCCAGAATGCGCCGAAAACCGCGACAAGAACGCCCACCGCGTTCATGAACGCGGGCTTTCCGATGTTCGCCGGATCACTGTAGATGAACCAGAAGATTCCCCCCAGGAACACGAAGGCGATCAGTTTTCTGAGCGCATACAGCACAACTAGCTCCTTATCGAATGGATTATACCACATTCCGCCGCGACGGACAATTGCGCGTTTTTGCGGCCGTGATTCCCAAACAAGCCAAATGCCGTGCAGGCTCAATCGCGCTGCCCCCATGTCAGGTCAGCTGCCGATGCAGCCGGAACACTTCCTACTTCGTGACGTCCGCGAGATGAGTGACGGAGAACGCGGACTTGAACGCCTCGTGAGTCGTCGCCTTGTCGGCGGGCTCAAACGTATAGACACGCTTCACGCCCGGAACGAGCGTCACGGCGTTGTCGTCGAATTCGCCGCGGATGCCCTTTGCGTTCATCCACACCCAGAACGCCGGCTTGTCCGTCGCGAGCGTCACCTTGAAGCCGTCGATTTCGGCCTTGACGTTCGCCTTCGGCAGCTCGCCCTTGTAGTCTGCGCGGATGGGGAAGTCGTCGGCGACGAACCCCATCTGACTGTCTTCAGGGCTGTACAAGAACAAAAGCTCGAGCGCGGCGTCCGTGCGCTGGGCAATCGACCCCGCCGCGACCGCCGATCCCGGCGGAGAACGCAAAAGGCCGATGTCCACGATCTCCATCTTCCCGCCGTCAAACGGGAAGAACACCGCCCGAACGGCGCCGACATAGGTCTTGTCGGTGTCGTTGACCACCTTGACCATGCCGTCGGGCGCGAGGATGACGCGCACCGGCGCGAAGAAGCGGCGGGCGAGGTACTGGAGCGGCTTCCACTTCCCGCCGTACTCGATCGAGCTCCACGACGACACCGGCCAGTTGTCGTTCAGCTGCCAGAACAAGGTGCCCATGCAGCGCGGCTGCTCCGAGCGCCAGGCGTCGACCGCGGTCTGGATCGCCATCGCCTGCTGGAACTGCGAGAGGAGGAGTTCCGAGGGGACGTCCTTGGGCTCGCGGAAGTAGCGCGCGAACGTCTTTCGGATGCGCTCGTTTCCGCCGGGGTTCTTCTGGTGCCACTCGAAGTCCGGGCCGCGCGCGAGGATCTGCTCCTTCGACGCGAAAGTCTCGGCGATCTCCATGGACGGGAACGACTGGAACCCGAACTCCGAGCAGAAGCGCGGATGGTACTCGTAGTTCTTGTCGAACGGCGCGTTCTCGTGCCAAACGTCCCAGTTGTGCATGTCGCCCGTCGAGTCCTCCTTCCAGGCGTCGCCGAAGTCGCCGGGTCCGCAGCACGGCGACGACGGCCAGTAGGTCCTCTGCGGATCGTACTTCGCGACGAGCTCGCCCTGCATCTTCGAGCGCTTGATCCACTCGGAGCGGTAGAAGCCGGGATCCTTCTTCGTCTCGTCGTACCAGCCGATCGCGCCAAGGCATTCGTTGTCGCCGCACCACATCGCGATCGACGCATGGTCGCGAAGCCGCCTGAGCTGGTGCCCGAGCTCGGCGCGGATCTCCCCGAGGAACGCGTCGTCGCCTGGATACACCGCGCACGAGCACATCATGTCGTGCCAGAGGAGGATGTCCTTCTCGTCGCAAAGGTCGTAGAAGCAGTCCTTCTCGTACTGGCCGCCGCCCCAGACGCGGATCATGTTCATGTTCGCCCTGCGCGCGCTTTCCAGGAGCTGCCCGTATCGCCCCGGCGTCTGCTCGTTCTCGTAGGCGGAGCACGGGATCCAGTTTGCGCCCTTCATGAACAGGCGCCGTCCGTTGACGCGGAAGACAAGCGAAAGCTCGTCCTTCCCGGCCGCGCTTACGGTCTTCTCGTTCAGCACCTCGACCTTGCGGAGACCGATCTTCTTCACTATCTTTTCCCCAGCAGCCTCGAACTCGACGCTGTAGAACTTCTGCTCGCCCGCGCCGTTCGGCCACCAGAGCGGAGGGTTGTCGACCTCGAACTTCTTCTCGACCTTGGTGCCGTCGGAAAGCTCCGCCGTCACCGTTAGCGTGCAGTGCGTGAAGTCGTCGTTGAAGTCCTGCGTCGAATAGACGTACTCGACGCGCGGGCCGTCCGTCGCGATGAGCTTCGTCGTCCCGCAGAAGCCGGTCACCTGCACCGCCGGGCCCCAGTCCCATCCGGCATGGCACGCGGCCTTCCTGACAAAGGCCTGGTTCTTCGCCCAGATGACGTTCGACATCGGAAAGGCCCTGCCCTTCGCCGCGCGGCGCCTGTCGGCCTCGTTCTCGGGGCTCCTGAAGCGTCCCTCGATCGTGTTCCTCCCCTCCTTCAGGAAAGGCTTCACGTCGAACGTGTAGCGCTGGAATCGGTCCGTCGTCTCGCCGACCTTCTGCCCGTTCACGAAAACCGTGCAGAAGCAGTCGCAGTCCTCGAGGCGGAGAACGACCTCCTTCTTCGCGAGGAAGTCCGCGCCGACGTCGAACTCGCGGGAGACGTTCCAGTCGGACTTCCCGACCCACTGCATGTCCTTCTCGTTCCGACCCCGGAACGCATCCTTCATAAGCCCGGCCTTGAGAAGCGCGGAATGGACTCCGCCCGGCACTTTCATCGGGCACGTGAGGCGCGGCTCGTCCGCCTTTTCAAGTCGCCATTCCCCGGCGAGGTCGAGATCCGCGGCGAGAGCTGCGGCTGCGCAAACCACGGTCGCAACTGTGATCAAGAGTCTTTTCATGCTTCTTCCATTCGCTGGTTGTCCTGATTTCGGTTCAAAGGTCCAAAAGTCCGCACACATGCGGATGTCCCCATTTGCGCGGATATTGTATCATAATCTTCGGCGGAGTCGCATCACGTCAGCGAAAATCGCCATGCTTCACATTTTCGGCTCGCGAGCGGCAATAAATGGTATAATGGTGCCGCGGGTTCGGACCGCCGCTCCACGCTTCGGCGGGAGGAGGCGACGTGCGGAGGACGAGTGGAGCCACCCTAGGAGAGGAGCGATGGATGAACAGGCACAAGGCGACGGTGAAAATCGCGGACACGGTTCTCTACTTCTACGAGGGGGCTTTCACCCTTTGGCGGCAGCGCATGGCCGGGATATGCGAGGAGGCCCGCAAGAAAGGCTGGCGCATACAGCCGGTGAACGTTGACACTATGTCGTCGAACGCGAAGTCCGTGCTTGACTTCTGGAAGCCCGTAGGCGTCATTGTGGACGGCGGAACGCTCAATCGCGGCGGATTCGCCGCGGATAGCTATGCGGACATTCCCGCGGTGTTCTGCGACTCGGACAGGATGGCGTCCGGACGCGAGACCTACAGCCTGCGCCATGATTCCGAGTCGACGGCCAGAATAGCCGCCAAGGAACTCCTCTCGCTCAACAGCGAGTCGCTCGGCTTCGTCTCGTTCCACACCCCGCGCGACTGGTCCGACGCGCGACGCAAAGTCGTCGAGATGGTCGCGTCCGAAGAGAACGTCCCGTTCCACGCATTCGACTCGGTGGCGGCGTGCGAGGGCGCGGACATCGGCGTTTTCCTCCGGCGGCTTGCGGACTTTCTCCTCTCCCTGCAGCGTCCGGCGGGGGTCCTGGCAGCAAACGACGAAATGGCCGCGCACGTCCTGTCCGCCGCAGAGTCCGCCGGAATCGTCGTGCCGGACGAACTCGCCGTAGTGGGCATCGACGACGACGAGCTCATCTGCGAGAACACGCAGCCGACGCTCACCAGCATAGCACCGGACTTCGAGCGGTCGGGGAGGCTGGCGGTCGATCTGCTCGCGCGGTGCATTGCGGACGGCCGCAAGTCGCCTGCGGTTCTGTTCTACGGCGCCTCGCCGCTCGTCCGCCGCCGTTCCACGCGGATAGACGCCGCGAGGGATCCGCGCATCTCCCGCGCGCTTGAGCTGATCCGCCGCGGCCTGTGCACCGGCGTCACGGTGAAGGACGTCATCGCGGAGATGGGAATGAAGCCCCGCTCGGCCGAGGCGAAGTTCAAGGAAGTCTGCGGGCACTCAATCAAGGACGAGATAATGTCCGTAAGGCTGGCCCGCGCCAAGCGGCTCCTTTCCGACACGGATCTTCCTGTTTCAATCATCTGCGAGCGGTGCGGATACACCGACGAGCGCTCCCTTCGCTATCTTTTCGCGAAGGAAACCGGGCTTTCCCCCGCCGACTGGCGCGCGCACGCCGTGCGCTGAGCGGAAGATACCTGCCAATTCTTGCGTTTTTTTCCGCAGGTTTTTGCGCGAGTTTTCCTTCCCTGTCGGCCGACATATGCTAAAATGTCGCCGGACGTTAGGGAAACCAGCATGAACATTCGTATTCTTTCCGCTTTTGAAAGGAAGCTCAAATGAAAAAGACACTGATTGCCATTTCCGTCGCGGGTGCGGCGCTGTTTGCTCCGGCGGAGTACATCAACGACGCCGAGTTCACTTACCGTGCGCCGGTGACGTTCCCCGGCTACACCATTGCCGATGACACGCAGGAGAACTTCCCCGTCCTCGTCCGACTGACGGAGACGGAGGGAGGCTTCTCCTACGCCAGCGCCTCGGACGACGGCTCGGACATCCGCTTCACCCTGGCCGACGGCACGATTCTCGCCAGCGAGGTGTCTCTCTGGGATCCCAACGGCGAATCCCTCGTGTGGGTTTCCGTGCCGGAACTCGCCGTCGGCACCGAAATCTACCTCTACTGGGGCGGCTCCCACAGCTTTCCCGCGAGCCAGACCGACGGCTCGGTCTGGACGAACGCAGGCTACTTCGCCGTCTGGCACATGGACGAGGACTCCACCACGACGATCGCCAAGGACTCCGCCGGCGGCGCGATGGAAGGCACCCATGTCAACACGATGCCCGGACAGTCCGACGCCAAGCTCGGCCGCAGCGTGAGGATTTCAAACGCCGGATGGAATGTTGCCGAGAACAAGGGCATCCGGACAGCGGCGTATTCCGATGTCGGAAGCGAGTTTGTGTTCACGCTCTGGGCCAAGTACCCCAACCAGGACGTTGGAAACGACCGTCTGGGAAGCCACAAGACCTCATGGGACGGTACCAGCGGCTGGGAGATTTCGGGGAGGCGCTACAACGCGAACAGCCTCGACTTCCGCGGTGCCAGCGGGACGTCGGCAGAGGCGGAGGCCTCAATGAAGAACATGGGATGGAGCCACATGGCCTTCGTCTTCGAAGCAAACAACAAGGGAACGTTCTACCTCAACAATTCGTGGAAATCCTCCAAGGGGCTGACCGCGGCCACGGACAACGACGTCGTGCTTGTGCTGGGCAACGAGGCGAACCTGACCGGTGTCTCCTTCAAGGGCTGGATGGACGAAGTGCGTCTCCACAAGGGCGGCATGACGCGCAATTGGCTCTCGACGGAATACAACAGCGTCAACAATGTAGGTTTCGCCGCTGTTGGGGCCGCGGAGACCATAACCTCTAGTGGAGATGTTCCGCTGATGGGGGCAGTTTCCGTATCCGCGACCAACCAACACGACGCCACGATCTCGTGGACGCTCCGCACGGCGTCTTCCTCCTCCTCCGCGACTGTCACGGCCTACTACGGCACCGATCCCGACAACCTCTCTCAGTCCCTCGTCCTCGCCTCCGGCGCAGACATCGCCACGGGCGCGCACACCTCGTCGCTGACGGGGCTTGCGTGCGCTTCGACATGGTATGCGAAGGTAGTCGCGACGGGCGGTGACGGCAACGGCGAATCGGAGACGGTTTCGTTCGCGACAACGGGAACGCCTGTCTTCGGCGATGTCTCGTATTCGCTCGACGGTCTCGCCGTCACGATCACCGGCTCCCTGACCGACGCGGGCTCCGTTCCGCTCGACGTCTCGGCGCTCTTCGGCGCAGACACCGCGACGTGGACCCCGGTCGACTCGTGGTCCGGCGTCACCGCGCCCCGCTCCTTCGAAGCGTCCACGGCTGCACCGTCGCTCGGCGACTACGCAGCCGGCTTCCGTGCGACGGGAACGTGCACGGACTGCGGGCACGTCTTCGACATCACCTCCAGTGTCGCCGTCGTCTCGATATCCGGTGAATGCCGCTGGACCGGCGCGGCCGGGACGTACTCCTGGAACACGCCGGGCAACTGGAGCTCGGGCACCGTGCCCGCATCGAAGGACACCGTCGTGTTCGGCGCAGAGGCGTCCGTCTCCGGCGCGACCATCTCGCTGGACGGCGCGCAGACCGTCGGCTCGCTCGTCGTCGAAAGCGCGGGCACGCTCGCGATCGGCTCCGCCGACGACGTGACGGAGGGGTACACCCTTTCAGCCGCGCATCTTTCGCGCAGCAGCGCGAACGCGGATACGCTTTCGTTCGCCATTCCCTTCTCCTTCTCGGAGCCCGAGGACGGAACCAACACGCTCGTCGCGGCGGCGGACGTCCGTTTCGGCGCCGGAATCGGCGCGACCGCGTCGCGTCCTCTCGTCAAGACGGGCGCGGGCACGGTCACACTCGCCGGCGCGATCTCGGGGTCCCATCCCATGATCTGGGTCCGCGAAGGCCAGGTCTCCGCGACAGCCGCCAACTCCATCCGCGGAAACACGTGGGTCGGCGGTGGAACGGAGGCGGCCACCCTTGTCTTCACGCGCGACGATGTGGTTGCGGGCAGCGGCGCCGGGAACCTCATTGTCCAGACAAACGGAACCGCGACGCTCCGCGGACTCCCCTGGGGCCATTTCTACGACCGCATGAACGCCTACGACGGCGGATACATTTCCTGCAACGACGGCGCATTCACCCTGCGGGCAACCCTTCGCGGCTCGACCATCCGATGCGGCGGAACAATCCAGACTTCCGGCTACTGGGGTCAGGGCGTCGAGTCGCTAGCATCGGACCAGACCTCGTACTTCCGGGCCAACATGACGCTGAACCCCTCCGATTCCGGCAACCCCGCATACATCACCGTTGCGGACGGAGAGGCCCCTGTCGATTTGGTCATGACCGGCTACTTCCGCTGGAATGGGTCGTCGTCGAAGTCGATCCGCAAGAATGGCGACGGCGTCATGAAGATGACGTCCGCCTCCGGTCCTGCCTCGTCTGCGCCGTTCCAGCTCAGCGCCGGAACGCTCCTATGCGACAACGAGTCGGGGTCGCCTATCGGAAACACGGCGCTTTCCGTTGGAGCCGGCGCGACGCTCGGCGGCATCGGCTTCGTCGGCGGCACCGAGCGCGGCAACGTCATCGTAGCCGGCACGGCCGCGAAACCGGGCGTTCTCGCCCCCGGCTCCATCGACGAGGAGACCGGCGCGCGCATCCACGGCACATTCACCATCGGCTCGACCACCCAGACCAACCTCGTCTCCCTCGGGGACTCGACGAAGCTTGCAATCGGAATAGGGTCGAAGAAAGGCATGGCGGGGAAGCCCAACTTTGACAAGCTGAAGGTTAATGGCGACCTCTCGATCGGCGACAACTGCACGCTCGACCTCACGGCCAACTCGGCTGAGCTCGACGAGATAAAGGGCGGCAGGTACACCATCGTCGAGGCCGACAAGATCGAGGGCGCCTTTGCAACGGTCATAAAGCCGAAGAACTCGTGGAAGGTGACGTACGTGAGCGAGGAGGTCGAGGGCGTCATGACAGTAAGGCAAGTCAACCTTGACGTTCCCTTCAAGGGTTTTGCCCTCATTGTGAAATGACGGAAGTTCAGGGAGCCCTGGATGACTCGGGAGTCTGTGAACATACTCTACCTCTTCGAGGGCGCGTTCAGCCTGTGGCGCAGACGGCTTAAGGGCGTCTACGCCCAGGCGCGCGAACTCGGCTGGCACGTGGAGCCCATCAACGCGGACGACGAAGGCGTCACCGCGAAGTCAACTCTGCGCTTCTGGCGTCCGGACGGCGTTATCGCAGACGGCGCGGCGCTGGGCAGAAGCGGATTCAGCCAGGACGACTTCAAGGGAATCCCGGCGGTGTACTGCGACGCCGACGATGAGCTCGCGGCCGGCAGCCACTACGGCGTGCGCCACGACTCGCGCGCAGCGGTAAGGCTCGCGCTCGACGAGCTCATTTCGTTGCGCCGCAGGGCGTACGGGTACGTGCACTACTTCACGCCGCAGGACTGGTCCGACGACCGCGAGCGGCTCTTCCTCCGCCGCACCGGCACGGCGGGTCTCCGCGCCGAGGTGTTCGACTCGTGCGAGGCGTACAGGAAGGCGGACGCGAAGACGTTCTTCCGCAGGCTCTCGCGCTTCCTATGCGACCTGCCGCGCCCCTGCGGCATACTCGCCGCGAACGACGAGATGGGGGTTCACGTGATCGAGGTGGCCACGGCGGCGGGGCTGCGCGTCCCCGAGGATGTCGCGGTGACGGGAATCGACGACGACGAACTCCTCTGCGAGAACGCGCTGCCGACGCTCACGAGCGTCGCTCCGGACTTCGAGCAGTCTGGAAGACTCGCCGTGAAGCTGCTCGCGCAGTGCCTGAAGGACGGCGGACGAAGGCCGGAGGTCATCACCTACGACTGCGCGCCGCTTGTCCGCCGCCAGTCGACCCGAACGGTGACGGTGTACGACCAGCGCGTCGTGAAGGCCATCGAGTACATACGCCTTAACGCGTGCTCCGGCGCGACCGTCGCGGACGCGGTGAAGACGATGGGGCTCAAGGCGCGCACGGGGGAGAACAGGTTCCTCTCCGCGTGCGGACACTCCATCCGCGACGAGATACTCGCCGTCCGCGTGCGCGAGGCGAAGCGTCTGCTCACGGACACCGACCTCCCCGTTGCGCTCATCGCGGAGAAGTGCGGCTACGGCAACGAGCGCTCCCTCAGGTACGTCTTCGCGAAGGCGACCGGCGTTTCGCCGATTGAATGGCGAAGGAACGGAACGGCAGAGTCGAACAGCTAACCACCAATCAACATGAAAACCAAGATAACGACAATGATAATGCTTGCGGCGGTTGCGCCGCTCGCGGTAACGGCGGCGCCAGGCGACGCCGAGGTCACGAAGTGGGCGCACGGCGCGAAAGGAGCGTTCATGCTCATGTTCGACGACGGATGGCCGTCTGCATGGCAGGCCGCCATGCCCGCGCTCGAGTCGCGCAAGCTCCCCGCCGACTTCTACATCATTCCCAACAAGGGGGAGTTCAAGGTCTTCGAGAAGGTGTGGAAGGAAAAGTTCAAGAGCCAGCTCTTCCGCTTCGGAAACCACACCTGGAGCCATGGCGGATTCGACGGATACGAAGGCGCCGTGGAGGAGTTCCGCAAGTGCACCGACTACCTGCGCGAGAACGTCCCGGGGAAGAAGGGACGGCTCATATCGTATGCGCAGCCGGGCGTGCCCGCCGGACGCTGGAACATCAACAAGGAGCAGGAGGCGGAGATATGCAAGGCGCAGGGGCTCGTCGCGCGGCCTCCGTTCCACGACCACGGCGCAACGTACCACCTGAAGAACAAGGACGACATGGTCGCCAAGGCGAAGAAGGCGGCGAGCGAGGGGATCGCGGAGTACGTCATCTTCCACGGCGTCGAGGTTGACGACCCGAAGCGAGGCTACCAGGACTTCTGGGCGATGCCGATAAAGGAGTACATCCCCTTCTTCGACGAAGTCGCCGCGATGCGCGACAGGGGCGAGATATGGGTCGCCGACCACGTGTCGGTGCACCAGTACGAGACGGAGCGCGCGACGGCGAAGATAAAGAAGCTCGGCAAGACGGCGAAGGGCTACCGCTTCTCGGTGTCGTGCGACGCCGACCCGAAGCTCTACGACTGCCCGCTCACCGTCAAGGTCGAGGTGCCGAAGACGTGGAAGAACGCCAAGGACGGATTCGTCTACGTCGACGTCATCCCGGACGGAAAGCCGTTTGAGGTCGCTAAGTGAAAGTCTGAAGTCTGATGTCCAGCATTTAAGGAGAAAACAATGAAAGCGAAAACGATGATAGTCGCCGCGGCCGCGGCAATTGCGTGCACGCAGTCCTTCGGGGCGGGTGCGAAGGCGGAGAAGCCCGTGCACTGGGAATGGTGCGGCTGGGGCGGCGGCGGATGGTTCTGGTCAAGCGCGGCCGATCCGGTGAACCCCGACGTGTTCTACATGGGCGGCGACGTCAACGGAATCTGGAAGACTACGGACGGAGGCAGGAGCTGGTTCTTCGTCAACAACGGACTGCAGAACTACGGCGTCTACTCGCTCGCAGTCGCTCCATCCGACAGGAAGACCGTCTATGCCCTCACGCAGGACGGCGTGGCGGCGAGCTTCAACGGCGCGAAGACGTGGAATCCCTGCAAGGAGACGCGCAACGGTGCGCTGAAGGTCTCGGCGCACCGCGGAGGAAGCGTCAAGGCGGTTGCCGTCGACCCGAAGGCGCCCAAGACCGTCTACGCCGGCGGCGCAACGGGGCGCGCGGTGAAGTCTACGGACGGCGGCGAGACGTGGACCGTCCTCGACTACCTCTCCGCGCGCAAGCCCGACGCGGGCGAGACGCCCGAGCCGGCCTCCGGATCGGGATACGGCAGCCTCATGATCGCGACGAACAACATGGACTGGAACAACTACGTGCGCATCCAGAAGATGATCGACCAGAACGGCGCGGACTGGAGCGCGTGCGACAAGATCGGCGTGAAGGTGTTCCTTCCGAAGGACGCGCCCGCGGGAATGGCCGCGACGATCGTCGTGCAGAGCGGAAGCTGGGCGTGGAAGGAAGGCCCGATGAAGACGATCGAGCCCGGAAAGTGGACGACCGTCGAATACCCGATGTCCACGTATGCTGATCCCTCCAAGGTGCAGATGGTCCACTTCGTCATCCGCACTAACGGCAAGGGCTACAAGGGCGAAGTCGGTCTTGACGCCTTCGCCGCGACGGGCGCGGGCAAGAGCGTCGTGCTCGGAGAGTGGGACGGCGTCGGCGCGGAGGGCTGGCGCGTGAGCCCCGACAACAACACGAAGTCCGTGACGAAGTCCATTCTCTCCTCGAAGGAGCCCAAGGTCCCGGTTGCGGGCGATCCCGTGAGCTGCGTTGCCGTCTCGGGCGCTAACCCGAAGCTCGTCCTCCTCTGCCAGAAGAAGTTCGGACTGTTCCGCTCGGACGACGCCGGCGCGACGTGGACGCACATGAAGAGCGCGCCCGCGGACGTCTCGGTCGTCTGCTGGGCGGGTCCGCTCGCCCCCAAGACATGGTACGGCGCGTTCGGAAAGAGCGGAATCTTCGTCTCCGCGGACGACGGGGCGACGTGGCGCAGCCTCAACGCGCCGGTCCAGAGCGGAATGGGCGCGCGCGACATCGTGGTGAACCCGAAGGACCCCAACGTCGCGCACGCGATCGTCTCGCAGGGCTTCGGCGGATACATCGCCTCGACGCGCGACGGCGGCGCGACATGGGCGAAGACGAGCGGGATGAAGCCAGACCGAGTCTACAACCCCACCCTTCCCGACCAGGTGAGCGTGGGGATGAGCGGACTTGAGAACATCTCGCTGAGCCCGGCGAATCCCGACCGCCTCCACATGGCCGGGAACTGGGACCCCTGCATGAGCCACGACGGCGCGAAGACATGGTTCGAGAGCGTCAGAGGCGCTGACATCACGTGCTTCCACGACATCCAGCACCTCGGGCGCGCGACCTACGGCGCGGCGATGGACGAGGGCACGTGCGTGACGATCGACGGAGGGAAGACCTGGAAGGCGCTCGCCCCCAGGAAGTGGACTGCCGGTCTTTCCGGACACCACTGGCGCGTCCTCCCGCAGAAGCTCAAGGACGGCCGCACGCGCGTCATCTGCACCGTCTCCCCGTGGGCGCACGGACACGACTTCAACGTCAAGCTCATCGTCTCCGAGGACGGCGGGAAGACGTTCGAGGAGGCGAAGGGCCTCCCCGACTACCGCACGCACGCCAACACGATGTGGGGCGAGGGACACGGGCGCGCCATCGCCGCCGATCCGACGAACCCCGACGTCATCTACCTCGGCATCGACGGCGACCCGGAGAAAGGGAACGCAGGCGGCGGAGTGTTCAAGTCGACTGACGGCGGACACAACTGGAAGCAGCTTCCCAACCAGCCCGGCTCGCGCCGCATGATGTACGGCATCGCGGTCGATCCCTCGAACCCGAAGCGCGTCGTCTGGGGCGCGTGCGGCGCGACTGCCGGCGTGTACGTCTCGGAGGATGCAGGCGAAAGCTGGAAGAAGGCGGAGGGGCTCAACGACTGGATCTTCAACGTCGCGGTGACGCCCAAGGGCACGATCTACGCGGGCGGCAACCAGCTGTACCGTTCCGACGACCACGGCAGGACATTCCGCGCGGTCACCAGCCTGAAGGGCGTGACGGCCGTCGGCATAACTTTCGACCCCGTGGACGAAAACCGCGTGTGGATCTCGGCCTCGACCTGGGACGGCAACACGGCGGGCGGAATCTACGAGTCGCTCGACGGCTGCAAGACCTGGAAGGACATCACCGGAGACAATCCGTACTCGAAGCCCCTCGTCGTGCGCTACAACGCAACGACGAAGGAGCTCTGGGCCGCCGGCCCGGCGGCGTTCAAGACAAAGCGCTGAGAGGCCCCCAGACCCTGCTCCTCGAGCGGCGTGTCGGACACGTTTACGCCCTTCGTCGAGTCGAGCACGGTGACGCCCGGCCTGATGTCGCGGACGACGCGGTAGGTGCCGTCCGACTGCGCCCTTCGACTGCATTGACGTCGAGCCCGATGACGTCCTCGACGAACATCACGATCGGCGAAATCACCTTATTTGCCAGCTATCGGGAAGCTCAGTCGCAAGGACAACCCCCTCCGGCCACTCGTTGCCCTTGTCAAGGATCGATATCTTTTTCGGCGGGACCGTCCCCACGGGAGGTGCGGCGTGCGTGATGACGGTCGACGCCCCGCCCTTCCACCTGATTCCACGCAGCGCGATGGCACCCGGCTTGAGATCGGGGTTCTTCTCAGGGGGAACGTTCGGCGGAATCTGGATCGCGCGGAGGTCCTTTACGTCGACGAGGCTTCCCGCTCCCGACACCTCGCATCCGTCGAAGGCGACTTTGCCGACGGTGTAGGCGCCGAGCTTCAGCGCAGGCTCGCTCCCCTTCGTGCTTATCTTGCAGTTCCTGAACACCAGGTCCGCCGGCTTCTCCCACCAGCCGCCCTGCACGGGCGTTCCGTCAAGCGTGCAGCCGGACATCCGAATATCCGCACCGCTGAGTCCGAATATGGACGACCCAGCGAAGGTGCAGTCCTTTGCGATGACAGATCCCCCGGCGAAGTTGTTCAGCTTTGTGTTCTCGAATCGGCAGCGGACCCATCTGTTGGACTGGTAGAATCGGCTGAAATCGGAGTCCTTCACCATGACGCCGACCCAGCGCCCTCCCGGGAAAGGCTTGTACGAGCTTGCGTCAGTGCACTTCTCGAGGACACAGTCGTAGGCGTTCGCGATGCCCACGGGCAGATTCCGGAACCTGCAGCCCACGACGCGCCCCGACGCGCCGACAGTGACGAAGAACGATCCCTTGGCGCCGTCGGCCTCCATTCCGGAGAGGACGTAGTCCCAGTTGTCGGGACGTTCCTTGGACTCGTTGAGACCGAGCTCGACGCCCTTGGCGTAGGTATTGCCGTCGAAGCGTCCGTAGCCGGAGCGAAGGCGCGAATCGCAGCGGAATGTGGCCTGTCCGAACGAGTTTCCGCGCGCGCAGGGCGAGTGGGTGCGGCCCCAGAGGTAGACGTCGCCGTCGTTGCCCTCGAGGATGAAATTGTGCCCGGCGCACGTCAGAATCGAGTTGTTGCGCGGATTGTCGCGGAAGACGTTCTTCAGGAAATAGACGTCCTGCATCTGGTCCCAGCCGTCTTCGGCGTCGAAGGCGCAGCATGCCGCGCTCTCGCCCGACATCGTGAAGAGGTTCCGCTCGAAAAGCATGTTCTTCATGGCGGACGCCGCATATCCGACACAGCGGCAGTGGTCGAACCGACAGTTCTTCACCATGCAGTTGACGGGAATACGGAAGGCCGTCAGCGAAAGAGCCGAGTTTTCGGAGGACTCCGCGCTCTCGTCCTCCACCGAAACCCGAAGGAACACCGCCCCGTCGGGAATCCACATCTCGCGGTACTGCCAGGACGTCTCGGCCGAAATGAACTTCTTCTCCGCATCGTACCAGGCTCCGGTCATCTGCCAGGAGCGCGTCACGCGCCCCTGGTAGCCGAGGTGCTTCGAGACCTGGAGCCGGCGCAGGCCTTTCCCGACGATTTTGTCGAGGGACTTGAAGTCAGTCGTAAAGCGGAACCTGTCCGCCGCGTCGACATTGCCCGTCTTGGCGTCAAGGCCGCCCGCCGAGAACTTCGGGAGAGTCTCGAAGAAAAACGCCAATCCGCCCTTCGCGTCGGTGCGGATTCCGTTCTGTCCGCCGTAGCCCGTTATGTCGACGACCTTCACGCCATCGACCGAGCAGTACCACGAGTCCCCCCCGATCTCAAAGCCGGCCGGCCACTCCGAGTTGTTGGGCGAGTTGGCGTAGTCGTGCGACCAGTAGTCGCCCTCGAGAGTGCCGCCGACGAGGTGTGCGTCCGTAACGCTCGAGAGGCGCACCAACACGGAGCTCGACCCGGCGAAACCGTTCTGCTTCAACGTCGCCTTCCCGAGGTCAAGCGTCATGCGGCTCGGGACAAACACGGAATTGGTCCATGTGATCCGGTAGGTGCCCGGCAGCATCACGAGCCTGCGAAAGCCCTCCGCGGCCTTTTCGTCCAGGAGCTTCTGGAGACCCACCGTCGTCGCCACGGCCGCAGACTCCGCGGCTGTTTTGTCGTAGCCGGGGTCGTAGACGACCTTCGCCTGCTTCCATGCCTGCCATGGCAGCCTTCCCGTCTTCGGGTCGAGCGGAACGGTAACGGTATAGCCCGGTACGCCGCCTCGCTTCTCCTTCACCACCTTCGACGTGCCGTTGGTTTCCTGATAGACGACTCTCTCTACGTCGCCGTCGTTGCGGATCCCGTACTTCGCGAGATCGGCCTCGGTCATTCTGTAGACCTTGTCTTCGGGGATTGCGAAGTCCGCGGCGGATACGACGCGGAAGTCGTGTATGACGCGGTGCGACTCTCGTCCCTTCGCGTCTTCCGCCCAGATGCGCATCTCGTATTCCCCGGCCGGAAGGCCGCCGAGGACGAACTCGGAGTCTCCGCTCTTCAGGTTCCCGAGCGTCAGCAGCTTGGACGCGCCGTTCTTGCGCCGATACTCGAGGAAGGCCGTGAAGCGGTGGGAATCGTCGACGAAGCGCACCTTCGAGGAGTCGAAGTCCGTCACGAAGAACCCGACCTTGACAGTTTCGCCGGACACAACCGTCGGTTTCACGTAATATGTCGAGATGTACGGAAACTTCAGGCGCTCCGGCGGCTGATAGCCCTCGTCCTTCTCGACCGCGCCGCGCACGGCGGTGGGATCCGTCAGGTAACCGGGGACAAGCGCCTGCGCAAAGGCGGTCCTGGCCACGAAGAGCGCAAGGCAGGCGCCGACGGCGCCAGGTGCATATGCTTGGAACGGTGATTTAAGACCCATGGCAAAAACTCCCCTTGATGCGTGATATTCTACCCGAACCACCGGAACTTGGCAATAACACGAAAGTATACGCCCGCCGTCATACGAAAGTATGGCCACCCGCGCCGCAGAGGGCTTTTTGGCGCTTCTAGACCGGCATGAAACCGTCCGCGCCGAGCGCATGGCCGGGATCGTCCGCGGACTGGCCGCCGGGCGGCAGAAGGTTACCGTGAAAGTCCCGCACGCCGCATTTACACGGACATGAACGCCTCAAGCGATTCCAGGCGGTTCGGCGCCCTCGGAAGGGGGCGCTTCCGAGGCGAGGCGCTTCCACGCCGCGGACGTCTCGGCGAAACGCGTGAGCATTTCAAGGGCCCTTTCGACGTCAAGCCTCTCAATCCAGTTGTATTTCTGAAGGTGGAGATGCCCGTCCGCCGGGTTGACGGCGAGCGTCGAGCCGCCGGTTCCGCGGTAGAGATAGTTCGCCTCGAGCGCAGCCGCGGCAAATGCGTCGCGCCGGTCCGGAGACACCTCGCCGAGGTCCGCACGGGCGAGCAGAAGGTCGCCGTCCGCCTGCTGGAGGACGACGGTCTCGCCGTCGATCTCCAGCGCGGACGCGCCCCCCGCATCCTCAATCTCCATGCCGAGCCTTGCGCCCAGCCCCTCGACAAGCTCTCTAAATGTCACACTGCCCTCCGTTCAGGCCCATATTATACCACAAACAGCCGGGGGAGGCGAATGCATCGGCAGGACCGGGCGATGCGCCGCGTCTGACGCGCGGCGTACAAGAACGCGCGCATCACAAGACTGCTTGCGAAGAAGCTGCTCGAACGCGCGGCTGACGTCTCGATGAAGTCGCTGGCAGAGGAATACCGCATATCGTGGCGCACCGTCCGCGACGCTTGGAAGCGATGTGTCTACAATTTGCAGTAGAGCCGTTTTTTCGAACGGACGGCTCAGTCGGCGAACGCCGGCATCGGCGGCGCCGGAAGGCTGAACGCAACAGCGATGGCCCTGCCCAGGTCGTCGTCACGCGTCAGCGCCGAGGCTGGAACATCGGCGGTCGGCTCGCTCCGCTGCAGCGCGTCGACGGCCGACGAGCTGACGTCGATGTTCGCGGGCGCAGTCTCCTTCCCGGCCTGGCCGACGCCGTCCGCGAAGGACATCTCGTACCCCATGCCGGAACCGGATATCCTGCTGTTGCTCCCGAAATTGACTTCCATTTGTCCCCCCCTGTATAGTTTAAGTTTTCGCTCTGACTACACACTGCGCCTCAAAAGGTTACACGCATGCCAGAAAGAATTTCCCGCAGCTTCTCCTTCGCGCGGAAAATGCGCACTTTTACGAGATTTTCGCTCACTCCTGTCTGATTTGCGATCTCGCGGATCGACATTTCGCCGATCTGGAAGAGCGTATACGCCTCGCGGAGAATCGGCGGAAGCTTCGCAAACGCCTCAGAAAGCCTGCGCCGGAGGTCTGCGCTCCGCGCAGCGGTCTCCGACGGAAGCTCCCCGGGGTCTACGCTCCCCGCATCCTCCTCGCGTATCTCCTCGACAAACGTGAGGCGGCTGTTGTCGCGGGCGAGGTTCTTCCGCAGGTTGCGGGCAATGGTGAAGACGAGTCCCGAGACGGCCGCGTCGTCGTCGCGCAGGTCGTCCTTCATCTTCCATATCTTCAGAAAGGTGTTCTGAACGAGGTCGCAGGCCTCGACATAGGGGCTGCCTGTCGCGACCAGCCAGTTGGTCAGCTTCGGCGCAAGCGTCTTGTAGTGTTCTTCGATTGTCATAGGTTCTCCAGCGAAACGGAATCCAGCTCCTCCTCCTCCTTGCGGGCGTCCTGTATCTGCTTGGCCCACTTCAGGACCTCCGCAACTGGTTCGATGAGCGAATCGGGTATGAAGTCCTCGACCTTCCCCTTGGCGTAGAGGGCGCGGGCGAGCGGCCGGTCCTCCAGGACGGGAATGCCCTCGGCGAGCGCCGTCTCGCGGATGATCTTCGCGATGCGCCCGGAGCCGAGCGCGCAGATCCTCGGAAGCGGCGCCTCCTCGGCGTTGAAGCGGATTCCGACGGCGAGGTGGGTCGGGTTGGTGACGACGACGCTCGACCTCTTCGCGGCCTTGGCCGGCTCGGGCCCGTTCAGGATCTCGTCGCGGAACTGGCGCTGCGCCTGCTTTATCTCCGCAGACCCCTCCATCTCCTTGTACTCGCGCTTGACCTCGTCCTTCGTCATCATCATCTGCTTCGTGAAGTTGCGCCCCTGGAAGAGGCGGTCCACGATGGCGATGACGATGTAGCCGAAGGCCGTGTAGATGGCAAGCCTCTTCAGCATGAGCTTCAGGCACGGGAAGATGTCGTCGACGGTGCCGTAGCACATCGTCAGCAGCTCCGGGACGCTCGCCTGGATGATCCGGTAGAGCAGATAGCCGAGGAAGCAGACCTTCACCACGTTCTTCAGGAACTCGAAGAGGTTCTTCATCGAGAATATCTTCTTCGCCCCCTCCACCGGGTTCAGCTTCTCCAGCTTGGGGATGATCGGCTCGAACGTGAAGAGAAAGCCGACCTGCGCCACATTCGCCACAATGCCTATCAGCGCGGCGACGATGACGAAGATGAAGGAGTGCTTGCAGATGACGAAGGCCGTCATGCCCATGACGGGCCGCGTCGCCTCGAACGGGTCGCCTGACATCCTCTGCCCGACGACGCCCAGGAGCTCCGAGGAGTCGTCCACGAGCGCCACGCCCATCCACCCGAGGACCGCGAAGAGGACGATGAGGATCGCCGTCGAGACGATGTCCTTCGACGTGCATACCTGCCCCTTCTGCCGCGCGTCGCGCAGCTTCTTCGGAGTAGGCATCTCCGTTTTCTCTCCCGACGACTCAGCCACCCAGCAGCCTCCTTACTGGTCCCAGGATAGAGGTGTCCTTCGTGTACATGAGCATGTCCATGATGAACGGCAGGTAGACGATCAGCATCGCCACGCCAAGGGCGGACTTGACGGGCATTGAGAGGAAGAACACGTTCAGCTGAGGCGCGGTGCGGTT
>JAFRJH010000174.1 GCA_017432385.1 Kiritimatiellia bacterium | reverse complement strand
GCATACGAGGCCAGCGGCAATGGGAAGATGGGATTTACATTCAAGATTCAAGACGACACCAGCGTAAAATACGTCAATCCCTCTGACGCTGCGGCTAATCCCAAGCCCCAGCCCTCTGTCTGGAACCACACAGTGAGCATCTTCAACGGCACGTACGAAGGAGAAGGCACCGACGCCGACACCAAATACAACATGGCGGTCTATCTCAACGGCAAGTCGCTGGCTACCGCCACAAGCGATATACACGGCACGATGTCCACCAGTGGCAAACCCCTTTATCTCGGCAATAAGTCAGCTGGCGCAAAGGAGCCCTACCACGGCATCATCGACGAGGTCCGTCTATCTACCGTGACACGTTCCGCAGACTGGGTCAAGGCCACGTACGACACGATTGCGAACAACGCCACGTTCACCACCTACGACAGGGCGCGGGAAAGCAACATTCGGGGGCTCACGGTAATCATCCGATAGCCGTCGCCTGTCGCCATGGTTCTGTCGCGGCTATTGCAGAAACTGCGCGTGCGGACGCTCCGGCCCTCGGCGGCGCTGATCGCCTCGGTGCTTGCGTCCGCGGCGTGCCCCGCCGAGACGGTCGTGCAGGACCTCGCCTGGACGCTTTGCCAGTATGCGTCACTCGACGGGAACATCCTTACTGTGGATGTCCCTGAAAGCGAGACGAACGGGACATTCCTGTGCAGTGCCACGGTCGACCTCGCGCCTTTCACCAATAGGGAAATACAGGTCAGCGCTCAGGTGAGCGGCGTGAACGTCAGCAACGCGACCGACATCTCGTACTTGGGCCCGAAGTTCATGCTCGTCTACACCAACATGCGCGACGGCAGCACGGTCTACGCGGAAGGTTCGCGTCCAAGAGGCACCTTCACAAACCTTGAATGCAAGCTCGTCGACTTCGGATCGAGCTGCGGCCGGCGCTCGGAGACGGGGTTGCTGCGGTTCGGGTTCCAGAAGGGCTGCGGAAGGTATTCCCTCGACCTCTCCTCGTTGACGTTTTCGGCCGAGGAGCCGCCCTACCCGGTCACCAACCTTGACTACGTCGTGTCGTATCCGCCGCGCGTCCGCGTGGCCGAGCCGCTGCACGGTGTGATGTCGCCCTCTCGCGCCATGACTGAGGACGACTTCTCGACGCTGGCGGAATGGGGCGTGAAGCTCCTTCGGTACCAGATGGACGGCGGACCGGCGTTTTCGGCAGAGGCCCAGACGCATGAGTCGTACCTGGCCGGTTCGTATGGTCCGTGGCTCCAGGGCAAGCTCGACCACCTCGACCAGGTGGTCCTCCCGATGGCGGAGAAGTACGGCATTCAGGTGGTGGTCGACCTCCACGCCCCGCCAGGGATGGGTGGCTCGAGCGGCAACAACAGCAACGCTCTCATGCTGAACGACGACGTCTTCAAGGAGTACTTCGTCGACGCCTGGCGCGGCATCGCCGCGCGGTTCAAGGGCCGGCGCAACGTCTACGGCTACGACCTCGTCAACGAGCCGAACCACACAGGCCGCGTAAAGTGGGACTACTGGACGATCCAGTCGCTGGCCGCCGAGGCCGTCCGCGAGATCGACCCGGACGTGACTATCATCATGGAGTCCAACGGCTGCGACAGCCACGACGCGTTCGGGTACCTGTCGCCGCTCGCGATGGACAATGTCGTCTACGAGGTGCACATGTACTCTCCTGGCACGTTCACGCACCAGGGCGTGAACTCCGCGCCATCCGGATACGTCTATCCCGACGCGGCGCGAGGCTGGGACAGGGCCTACCTCGAGAACTGCTTCAGGCGCGTGAGGGAATTCGAGCGGACGCACCGCGCCAAGATCTACGTCGGCGAGTTCAGCGCGGTCGCTTGGAGCGAGGGGGCGGAGAGGTGGCTCGCGGACTGGATCGACATCATGAACTCCAACCGCTGGGACTGGACGTACCACGCCTTCCGCGAGTGGAATGGATGGAGCGTAGAGCACACGGCCTCGGCCGTGAACGTCTTCCAGCCCTCGAGCGACAACCCGCGCAAGCGCGCTCTCCTCGCGGGCATCAACGAGACGATGCCCGTCTACCCGGCTTCGTTCGTCGGCCGCGGCAACGTGAGCGACGCGGCGAACTGGGACGGCGGCGCGCTGCCCGACCTCGACCGCGCCACGACCATGGCGACCTTCGCGGCGCCTGGCTCGTCCTGCACGCTGGACCGTTCAGTCGCGCTGCACGGGATGGTCCTCGGCGGAGGGTTCGAGTTCGCCGACGGTGAGAACCGCATCGACCTCGGCAAGAGCGGGATCCGCGTACTTGACGCGTCCGAGGCGAAGTTGTTCTCGGTCGGCGTGCCGGTTGCCGCGGGCGTGGCGCAGGAATGGCAGTTCGGCACTAACACTGTGACCGACTTCCGGAAGTCCGTGTGGCTCGACAAGGGCGCCGAACTGACCGTGTCGGGCCGTGGCCGCGCGAACTTCCGCGCGCCTGGGCGCGGCACCAACGACGTCTTTCTCACCGGCTGCGCCGACCAGGCCGCGCAGGGCGACGGTGTCGTCGGCACCGTCTACTGCTACACGAACGACGTCTTCGGCACGGGGACGCTCGACGTGGACACTCGACGCACTCAGCTCCGCCTCGTCGGCGACTTCACGTGGCACGCCCCCGTCGTCACTCACAGTGACAAGACCGACTGGGACCAGAGCGTCTATTTCGACGGCAACATCACGGTGGACGCCGAGTGGCGGAACACGAACAAGAACGCACGCCTCACCTTTGCGAGGGGGAAGCGCGTCGTGTTCAACCGGACGCTCAAGACGTCCTCGTCCTGCTACTGCACGACGTCGGGCTCCTCCGGCGTCGCCGAGGTCGTGTGCAACGCAAAGCTCGACGTCGGCGACCGCTTCAACGTTGCCAACAACATGACGTTCGTCCTGAACGCGCCGACGAACCGGCTGAACGGAAACTCCGGGCGCGTCGACGGCACGATCCGCTGCGGCGTGTCGTATGCGATCGCCGAGAAGAACGGGGCGGGCAAGTGGACGGAGCTCTTCGTCCATTCCACTGGCGTCCTCGACCTTGGCGGAAACGACCAGGCGACGGGAATCATCTGCGCGAAGGGCGATGCGACTGGCGGGACGGTGACGAGCGCCGCGCCGGCGACGCTGCATCTCGTCGACAGCTACAAGGTCGACAGCTACGACAGCTGGGCGAAGGACTCGTCCGGGAACAAGATCGCGGTGCCTGGCTACACCAACACGCTCGTCTACGCCGGATGCGTGACGCTTTCGAAGGAGGGCTTCTACACCAACCGCCTCACGCGCGTGAGCACGACGTCGGGTTCGCTTGTCGTGAAGCGCGGCAAGATGGAGTTCGCTCCGACAGCCTCGTGGACGAACGCGACCGAGCTCGTGGTGTCGGGAACCGGCGTTTTTTCGCTTGAGGCGCGCACGGACGCGCAGGGGCCCGCGTTCTCGCCCGGGCTGGCGGTGAAGCTGGACTCGACGGCGACGCTGGAGCTCGGCTCGACGCTCGAGGCGGGTTCGCTCCTGGTCGGCAGGGAGAGCCTCGGCAGCGGATGCTGGGGCGGCGCCGATGCGGCCGCGGCGAATCCGTCGCTCAACGTCCGCGTCCTGCCCAACCTCCGCGGACCTGGCATCCTTCGCGTGCGCCCGGCGGCGGGCAGGGGCATGGAGGTGCGCTTTTATTAGTTTTGCTATTTGGCGGTTCCTCTTTCAGTGGCGAGGAATCTGGCGCGCATGGGAAAGTTGACATGTCATTTGCGCCGCGGCGAGGATCGCGCGGTCTCCCGTCGCTTTGTAGATCATCAGGAGACCCCACATCGTGTACTTGCGGCACCACAGGTTCCAGCACCAGTCGCACGCCCAGCCCATCGTCTTCCTCGCCGCCTCGGGATCGCCAGGAACCACGAACTCGGGATTCACGTAGGTGCCCAGGTAGCCGTCCGGCTTCTGGAACGCCATCAGTCGGTGCGCCTCGTCGCGCAGG
>JAFRJH010000173.1 GCA_017432385.1 Kiritimatiellia bacterium | reverse complement strand
TGCGCGACGAGCTTCGTGAGCTTCGAGACGTCGATCACGCCCGTCTCGACGTAGTGCTTGAACTGATGGTAGTTGTCTCCCGAGTGGCCCTGGTTGCCCATCTGGGTGACGACGCCGTATTTCGCGGCCGCCTTCATGAGGAGCTCGCACTCCTCGAACGTGTGGGCGAGGGGCTTCTCGCTGAAGACCGCGAGCCGCATCTTCATCGCGGCCATGAGCGCGGGGAAGTGGGAGTGGTCGGGGTTCATGACCGCGACCGCGTCGATCTTGCCGTCCATCGCGTCGAGCATCCTGCGGAAGTCGGTGAAGCGCGGGGCGTTCGGATACCTCTTGAGCGCCTCGACGCACTGCGCGCCCCCGAGGTCGGTGTCGCAGAGGGCGGCGATCTCGACGAGACCCGTGTTCTCGAACTCCTTGATGTCGTTCCACGCCTGCTGGCCGATGCCTACGCACGCGAGGCGGACCTTGTCGCCGGGACCGAACTTGCGCCCGCACGCGCAGAACGAGCGGCAGCCCGAGATGTACGGAAAAGCGCCGGCCGCCAGTGCGGCGCCCATGAAAGACCTTCTGGTGAGATTGGACATGTCTGCCTCCTGTTGGTTTCTTCGACGCCTTGATTATAGCATTTGCGGACATGGGTATGAAGTGCAAAATTCTCCAATGGACTATTTCTTAAGAATTTGGTATCATCGCGGCATGGGAAAGCATGCGTACGGACAGCAGCCGCCGGACATAGGCGGACGCGACCTCGGGCTCGGGTGGCTCGCCGGGGTGCGCCATCTGAAGTCCCTGTCGGCGACGGGCTCGTTCTGGCACCGCCACCGCGAGATACAGCTCCTCTACTGCTTCAAGGGCGAGTTCAGCTATGAATTCCGCAGCCTTCCGCCCGAGGTCCTCACCGCAGGGCACCTCATCGTGATCCCGGCCGGAATGGAGCACAGGCACCTCCAGGCGATCGACCCGGCGGGTCACCGCGTCGAGATGCTCATCGGGGCGGTCCGCGGCGCGCCGCGACGGTATTCCCTGTTCCCGCCGTCCGTCGCCGCGAACCTGATCGCCGACATCTCCGGGCAGATATGCACGCCCGTCGCCTGCCCGCGCGAGCTTTCCGCCCTTTTCATGGAACTGGACGCCCTTGCGGAATCAGCCCGCAGCCGCTCGCTCCCGCCGAACGACCTGGCGCTCGCGCGGACGCTCTCGTGCCTCATCCTCCAGCGGTGCGCCGCTCAGCGCGGCGCTTCCGCCGCGCCCGCCCACCGCGACGGCGCAAGGCTCATGGACGAGGCTGTCGCCTGGCTCGAGACGCACTACTCGGAGCAGATCCGCATGGACCGCCTCGTAGCGTACATGGGATACTCGCGCTCGCGCCTTTTCGACCTCTTCAAGAAGCATACGGGGCTTTCCCCGGCGGACTGGCTCGCCCGCTACAGGATCCGCCGCGCACGCGACATGCTTTCGGCCGGCGGGGCGTCGGTGTCCGGCGTCGCGAAGGCGTGCGGATTCGCCTCGCCGCAGTACTTCAACGCGGCATTCAAGCGGCAGACGGGCCTCACGCCTTCGTCATGGCGCACAAGGCAGCGACTCGCCGCACAGGCCGCGAAAGCGGAGTAGACGGCACGCGTCAGGTCCGCCCCGGCCCCAGCACGGCCAGCGCGTTGCGCGTCGTAAGCTCCGCGAAATCGCCGGCCGGCGTGCCGCGCAGATCCGCGAGGAACCTCGCCGTGTGGACGAGGAACGCGGGCTCGTTCGCGTTCCCGCGCATCGGCACGGGCGCCAGGAACGGCGAGTCGGTCTCGACAAGAATGCGGTCGTCGGGGACGACCAGCGCCGACTCGCGGACGTTGTCCGCCGCGCGGAACGTGACAATGCCGGAGATCGAGACGTAGAAGCCAAGGTCCAGAAGTTCGCGGCAGAACCGGGGATTCCCCGTAAAGCAGTGGATTATCCCCTTCGACGGGACATCGCGGAGCAGCCCGAGCGTGTCGTCGTCGGCGTCGCGGGTGTGGATCACGACAGGAAGCCCGAGGCCACGCGCGAGCTCGAGCTGACGGCCCATGAGTTCCATCTGCGCCGCGCGCGCCCCGGGGGCATAGTGGTAGTCGAGGCCTATTTCGCCGACGGCGCTCACGCCGTCGTAGTCGAGCTCGGGAAGGTCCTTCCCCGCCTGGTCCCTGTCCCAGCCGACCGCCCGCCAGCGGAAGCCCTCGGTCCCGCGATTCAGCGCCTCGCTGCCGCCCACGGCCATAATGCGCGTCACTCCCGCCGCCCGGGCGCGTTCAACCGCCGCAGCAGACTCTTCCGGCGCGCACTCGAAGTGGGCGTGGGTGTCGAAAAGCGCGCCCGGCGACCGGGGCTCCTGATCTATTTCCGGGAACATCTCCTGCTACCTCCGGCTGCCAGTCCTTCGCATCAACCCCGTGCGGGCACGACATCTCCGCGCCTTCACAGCCCCATCAGCTCCCTTGCGCGCGCGAACTCGGCGGAAAGGTCCACCTTGCGGCAGCCGTCGACATAGCCGTCCCGCCTGAGGTTCTCGACAAAGCGGCGGAACTTGTGGGGACCGGGATTCAGGTTGTCGAGGGCGACGACCTCGGCATTCCCGAACGTGCACGCCTCCGAGAGCATGCCGGTCGACTCTGCGGTCACGTAGAGCCTCTTCGCGAGCTGGACGAACGCCGGGATGGGGTTGAACCGGTCGCGAGAGTAGATGAGCCTGTAGGCCCATGGATAGGAGTCGACGACGGACTCCACCTCGAACGGCGTCCGCCGCGACGTCGTTACGCAGAGCTGCGCGCCGGCATTGGCCGCGAATATCTCGTCGAGGCGGGCCTTCATCCATTCCGGCGACATCGTAGAGCACTTGTTGGGTCCGCCGACGATGACGCCGACAAGGTTGTCCGTCGCGCCGGAGTAGCGCGCACGGAAGGCGACGACACCCTTCTCGTAGAACGCGGCGTCGTTCGCCACCAGGTTCGCCGGTATCTCGACGATGTTGGCGAGCTTCGCCGGGGAGTCGAACGACGGCGCGAGGATGCAGTCGAAGGAGCCGAGGTCGTATCCGCGCGGATACAGGACGACGCCGCACTTGACGCCCAGGCGGCGCGCCACGACCTTCGCGGCGAAGAAGGTGCCGGATCCCGTGCCCAGGACGGCGGAATAGCCCTTTCCCTGAAGGTTGCCGCACAGCTCATGCAGATTCGCAAAAGTCCTGTCGGCCGTCCGGGCGCCCAAAACCGCCTGGTTCATCGGCCAGAATGACGGCAGATGGTCGTGGATGTAGCTGCACAGCTTGCCGATTCTGCCGAAATTAAACCGCACTTCCACAAGGTCGAACCCGCATCCCAGCGCGCGCGCGAACGCCTTCGACTGGTTCTCGTGCCCGGCCTTCCCGTCTGTCAGAACTAATGCCCTGCCGCTCATTGTCAAACGACTCCCGCCGATATGCGCATTGTCTTCCTGCACGCGCTCTTCAGGAGCTCCCTGACGGCGGCGCGCACCTGCCGCTTCGCCGAGCCCATCGACGCCCTTATCGTGCAGCCGGCCGCCTTGCGGTGGCCTCCGCCGCCGAACCTGCCCGCGATCGCGGTCGCGTCCCAGTCGCCGCGCGTCCTTATGGAGCAGCGTATCTCCTTGGTGCGGTCCGGTATCTGGTAGAAGAAAAGCGCTATTTCGTTCTTCGCGACGGAACGGGGAATCTCTATTATGTCCTCCGCGTCCGCCTTGGTGCCGCGGACCGCGCGGAAGTCGTCGCGCGTAAGCGTCACCTCGGCGACGCGCCGGTTCTTCCAGATGTGGAGGGAGCGCCACGCTATGCGCTTCAACTCAATCGCCTTGCGCGAGAAAGTCCCGTATATGACGTCGTTTATGAAGGCCGTGCGGACGCCGTGCTTCAGCAGGTCGCCCGCCGCACGGAGCGTTCGCGGGCTCGTGGTGTCGTATGCGAACCTGCCGGAGTCGGTTATCATTGCGACCCACAGGGCCTCGGCCGAGGCGCGGTCCAGCCTCCACTCCATCCATTTCGCGAGACGCCAGACGATCTCGCCCGCGCTGGACGCCGCCGGGTCGACCAGCTGGACGTCGCCGAACGAGCCGTCGTTTGTGACATGGTGGTCGATGCATATGCACTTCAGGCCGCGTGCGGCCGGCTCCACCTCGGGCGGCATGCGCGCGAACCCGCTGCAGTCCACGGCGATGAAGAGATCGAACGGACCGCCCGTCCTCCTGCGGGCGGTCTTGAGCTTCCTGACGGGTATAAGGTCGGAGACGCCCTCGAGGAAGCCGGGCTTGCCGAGGGCGTTGGGATCGGCAGTCGCATACGCCTCCTTGCCGGCATTGCGCAGAAGCCGGGCGAGCGCGACCATCGAACCGAGCGAATCGCCGTCGGGGCTGAGATGGCCCGATACCAGTATCCTCCTGGCACCGGCGATCAGGTCCCTTGCCGCGGCGTAGTTCTCCCTCGCATCCATCCGTGCCGCCATGTCCTGCATCAGAACTCGAAGGCGACGCCGACGCCGCCGACGAAGTTCCACGAGTGGTCGCAGCCCTTGCCCCAGCCGGCGTTGCGCGCGCGCGCGCCGTGGCGGAGCGAGCGGTCGAACCAGTAGTCGCAGTACGCCGCGTAGGCGACGATCTTCGCGTGGTCGCCGAGCCTCCAGGTGAACTCGCCCTTGACGATGCCGTCCATCAGCCCCGCATGGCTCTGCGCCAGGTCGTAGCCGCGGGTGCGCTGCTTGTTGCCGAAGCCCTGCGCCACGGACGGCCTGAACGCGAACGTCGCATTCTCGCCCTCGCCGACCAGCGGGAACGTATGTCCGAGCTCGAGGTTCACGTAGGTTCCGTCGTCAAGCATGAAGTCGCGTTCGATCCACAGAAGCGGCTCGAGCCAGAGGTCCTTGAGCTTGAGCCTGAGGTCGAAGTACTGCGTGTCGTTCATGCTCCCCTTGTGGCGCGGGATGAACTCGTAGATGTAGTCGAAGTCAAGCGCGAGGGTGCCGAGCGTCTCGCCGAGGGAGAACTCATGCGCGATGCCGACCGCGGGGTCGTAGGTAGTGACCTTGCCGGCGCGGTTGCCGTAGCCGCCGCGCTTGCCGTTCCCCTTCGTCACGTCTATGAACGCCTCGCCCCCGACGTACACCCAGTCGAAGAAGGTAATGCACAGGCTCGGCGTCACTATCGGGTCCTTGCCCTCGATGAGGCTGTACGTCAGGTACCTGGAGTCGATTTTGAGCCCAGCCTCGATGCAGACGGCGCTCTCCTCGTCGGTCTCGCCATTTTCGGCGTCGGCCAGCCCTTCGCCGGCGGCCGCCAACACGGCGCAGCCGCACGCGGCGGCCGCACAGAATGATTTAACGATGTTCATGCGCACATTATACCATATCTTCCCCGAACCGACAAAAAGGGCCCCTGCGCCGCGTGGCGCAGGGGCCGTGACTGCAACTTCCAGGAGAAATCCCCGGGAAATCAGAACGAGACCGTGAGCGCAAGCCCGCCGTAGACGTTCCACGAACGGTCGCTGCTCTTGCCCCACTCGGCGTTGTAGGCACGTGCGGCGTCGCGCATGTTGGAGTCAAGCCAGTAGTCGCTGTAGGCGATGTATGCGCCAAGCGTCACGTTCTCGCATAGCGCAAGCTCGAACTCGCCCTTGATCGTCGTGTCCATGAGCCCGCCGTGGCTGAAGCCGTCCGACGAGTCGGCGAAGTAACCCTTCGTGCGGAGGCTGTTGCCGAGGCCCTGGGCGACGGACGGCCTGAAGGTGAGCGTCGGCTCTTCACCGTCTCCGACGAGCGCAAAGGTGTGTCCGATCTCGAGGTTGACGTACGTGCCGTCGTCCGCCATGAGGTCGCGCTCGATCGCGAGCGTCGGCTCGAGCCAGAGATCGCCGAGGGAGAGCTCGAGGTTGAGGTACTGCGTATCCGGGCAGCCGTCGCCGGTGTGGCGGCACGTCGGGATGTACTCGTAGATGTAGTTGAAGTCGACACCCAGGGTCCCAAGGCCCTCGCCGAGGTCGAACTCATGCGCAACACCGACTATCGCGTCGAGCGTCGTGTACTTGCCCGCCCTGTTGCCGTATCCGCCGCGCTTGCCGTTCCCCTTCGTGACGTCGTATATCGCCTCTACCGAGCCGTACACCCAGTCGAAGAACGTGACAGTGGCGCCCGGGGTCACGATCGGATCCTTCCCGTCCACGACGCCGTACGTCATGTACTTCGAGTCGAACGACAGCGAGAATTCCGCGGATATGACCGGAGACTCCTCGACTTCGCCCTTCTCCGCCTCCGAGGGCTCCTCGGCCGCAGAGGATAGCAGAGCCGCACCGCCGGCCGCAATCGCGCAGAGTGTTTTCCTGATGTTCATTACGAGTTTCCTTTCCTTTTGTTGTTAGTTGAATCTAATTAGAAATAGCTAATTTTTGCCATGCGGCTTCTGTTTTCGCGTTGTTGGTGGTGGCTAACAGCCGGTGCCCTGCGTGTGGGGCTGCGCAGTGAACCGCAATGTGGGGGCCGCCCCTTTTGCCTCAGCCGCCCCGACGCTGGCCTTCAGCAGGTTCGCGCTCAGATTCCGGCCCTTCTGAGCAGCAGCGGCAAGCGCCGCCGCATATCCTGCGGCTGCCGCCGCACTCGCACGGCGTGCCCTTCTTCAGGCAACGCCGCACGGCAAGCGCGGCAAAGGCAAGGACGACGGCGAGGACTACGGCCGACGAGGCGTTCATCAGGCCCTCTCCTTTCTCGCGGGGCGGAATATCGCCCAGAGGCAGAAGGCGTCGAGCGCGAACGCGAGCGCCGTCCAGATTCCGAATCCGCCGCCGGCGACAAGAACGCCAATCCTGTACACGCTGAGCGCGAGGACGTATCCGACGAAGAGCTGGAAGCCGACCGCGAACCAGCCCCACTTCTGAGAGCCCATCTCGCGGAACGTCACGGCGATCGCGACCATGCACGGCGGGACGAACAGGTTGAACATCATGAACGACAGTGCAGCGAGCTTCGGGAAGTCGCTCAACGAAGCAAACAGCGCCTGGATGTGCGAGCCGGTAGTGGCGCCGTCCATGTTTGCGGCGACGAGCCCGAGCGTCGCAGTCGCCTGCTCCTTCGCTATCTCCGCCGAGACGGACGCCGCCGCTCCCTGCCACGAGCCGAAGCCGAGCGGCTCGAACATCCACGCGATCCAGCTGCCGAGGTCGTGAAGGATTGACTTCTCGATCTCCTCGTCCGCAAGCAGGTTGAGCGACCAGTCGAAGTGCATCACAAACCAGAGAACCACACACGCCGGGAAGATGATGAGGCCGGACTTGAGTACATATCCCTTGAGCCGGTTCCAGGTGTGGTGCCACACGCCCGAAACCGTCGGCATGTGGTACGCGGGAAGCTCGAGGACGAAGGACGACGCCTCGCCAGCGAAGAACCTCGTCTTCTTGAGCGCAATGCCGCCGAGGACGATTATCGCTATGCCGACGACGTCCATCATCGCGGCGACATACCACTGCTCGCGGAAGAAGAGCGCCGAGAACATCGCGATGATGACGGTCTTCGCCCCGCACGGAACGAACGTCGCGAGGATGACGGTCATGCGCCGCGCCCGCTCGTTCTCGATGGCCCGCGCCGCCATGACCGCCGGCACGCCGCAGCCCTTGCCGACGAGCATCGGGATGAACGACTTGCCGGAGAGGCCGAAGCGGCGCAGGAGCCTGTCCATGATGAACGCGACGCGCGCCATGTACCCGCAGTCCTCGAGAAACGCGAGGAAGAGGAACACGATGAAGATCACCGGGACGAACCCGAGCACCGTCGCAACGCCGCCCCACGCACCGTCGACGACGAGACTCTTGACCGTGTCGCTTACGCCCGCCTTGTCGAGCGCATCTGTTATCAGCGCGCCTAGGCCAGGCACCCAGACGCCGAACTGCTTTAGATCCGGCTCCTCGAACTCCTTCGCCGCCTTGTACGCGGCGAAATCGACGTCCCAGAGGTCAGGCTCGCCGCATCCACAGCCGCAGCCCTCGCACTCCTCGCCAGACTCGCGCTTCTTCGCGCAGTTCTCGCAGTCGCACTCCTTGGCAAGGGGCTCGCCCGTCTCCTCGTCCTCGACGAACACGTCCTTCGCGACAATCGTCGCCGCGACCTTCTCGTCAATCTCCTCGGGCATCTCCTCAACCTTGTCGTCGTCGGACTTGCCTTCGTTGATCTTCTCAAGATACGCTTCTTCCCAGGCGGACTTCGAGGCGTCCTGTTTGGCGAACTCGCCCTGCGCGTCCTCGAACTCCATGCCCTTGTACTTGCCCTCCGCCCTGCACTCGTGCGTCGTGAACGGAACATGCCATCCGTCGGCGAGGAAGCCGTCGTTCGCCCAGTCCGTTAGAACCGTTCCCGGGCCATTCTCCGCGACGGCGAGGAACCACATCACGCAGAGCGAGAGGATGAAGATCGGGAGCGCGAGTATGCGGTGCGTCACGAACTTGTCGATCTTGTCCGAGAGCGTCGCCTTGCCCTTCCGGCTCTCGTTCAGCGCAAGCGACTTGTCCATAAGGCGCTTGATGAAGTCGTAGCGCTGGCTGGTGATGATCGACTCCGCGTCGTCCCCAAGCTCCTTCTCGCAGTCGCGGATGTGTTCCTCGATGTGCTTCATCTCGCCGACGCCGATCTCGAGCTTCTTGATGATCTCGCGGTCGCGCTCGAAGACCTTGATCGCGTACCACCGTATCGAGCGGAGCGGCACCTTGCCCTGTATCGACTCCTCGATATGGGCGATAGCGTGCTCAACGGAGCCCGAGAACACGTGCGGCACGTCGGGCAGCTTGCCGGGGCCCTTCTCGACGACGGCCTTCTTGGCCATCTCGACGACCTTCTCTGCGGCCTCCATGCCGCCCTCGTTCTTGAGAGCAGAAATCCCGACGACCTCGCAGCGGAGCGCCTTCGCGATCTTCCCGAAGTCGATCTTGTCGCCGTTCTTCTTCACGACGTCCATCATGTTGACGGCCATCACCATCGGCAGCCCCAGTTCCGCAAGCTGCGTGGAGAAGTAGAGGTTGCGCTCGATGTTAGTGCCGTCCACTATGTTGAGGATAGCGTCCGGACCCTCCTCGACGAGGAACCTGCGCGACACCTTCTCCTCGATGGAGTAGGGGGACAGCGAGTAGATGCCCGGAAGATCCTGTATGATTACGTCCTTGTGTCCGGAGAGGATGCCGTCCTTCTTCTCGACCGTGACGCCCGGCCAGTTTCCGACATACTGTTCGGACCCCGTGAGCGCGTTGAAAAGCGTCGTCTTGCCGCTGTTCGGATTGCCGGCAAGGGCAATTTTAAGACTGTTAGCCATTTCTAACCTCCTGTTCAAAAAAAACTGCCGCCCTTATACCGCGTCGACGTCGATGTCGCGGGCAGTTGCGTCGTTCACGGCGATTCTGCTCTCGTGCACGGCCAGGATCATGTTCCCGTAGGACTCGCCCACGACGCGCACTACCGTGCCTGCAACGAAACCAAGGGCTCCAAGATGCCGCTTCACGGCCTCTTCGCCCGACACGCGGACGATCCTCGCCCGCTCCCCTTCCTTCAACTCTGCCAGCGTCATTTCGCCATGCCTTTCCGTTTTCTACAGGCCCATTACAGTTAGCCTGATTTAACTCGGCGGCAATTATACCAAAATTAGCCGCGGATAATCAAGTGGGTCGCACAAAAAAAAAAAACGCACTGTTCAACACGATTGGGAAATGCTATCATAGTGGGGTGCGTAGAAACCACGAGGTTCTCCTTCTGATAAGCCCCATGCCGCCCCAGCGGTTCGAGGGCATCGCGCGCCTCGCCAACGAACGCGACTGGCACCTTTGGATCGAAAACCGGCGCACTCCGCCCTCGGGTTGGAGCGGCGACGGCGTACTCGTCATGCTGCGCCACGACCCCGCGCTGGAGAGGTTTGTGCGCGGCGCAGTCCGGCGCGGCGTGCCGGTAGTGGACATGATCGAGGAATGCCCCGAAGTTCCGCTTCCGCGCGTCACCGGGGACAACGAAGCCATAGGGAGGCTCGCGGCCGAACACTTCGCCGAGCGCGACTTCATCCATGCGGCGACGTTCTCGCTCAATCGCACGCATGTCCACGACATACGCTTCGGGGGCTTTCGCTCCGCCTGGCACGGCGAGACCCCGCTGGAATGGTCCTGGGCCGAGGCCGCCGGGGGCGACACGTCCAACTGGGCGAAGATGAACGCATGGCTCGAGTCGCGGCTGCGCAGGGCGCCGAAGCCGCTCGCCGTGTTCGCATGGAACGACTACGAGGCGACGCACGTCCTGAACGCGTGCCGCGTCCTCGGCATAAAAGTCCCGGCGGACGTCGCGGTCCTCGGAGTCGACGACAACCGGCTGATCTGCGAGCATCAGCACGTCCCCCTCTCTTCGATACGCCACGACCACGAGAGCATAAGCTACGCGGCCGCCGCGATGCTTGAACGCCTGATGCAGGGGCGCGCCCCCGAAACGGACCGGCTGCTCGTGAGGCCGGACGGAATCACCGTGCGAACCTCCACGGACGTGTTCGCGGTGAACGACCCGTCGCTCCGCCCGGCGGTCGACTTCATCGACTCGAACCTCTCGCATCCGCTGGGCGCACGCGACGTCGCCGAAGCCCTGGGGATTTCGCGCATCCGCCTCGACAGGATGTTCGCCGAAAAGGCCGGACGCAGCGTGGGCGCGGAGATATCCAGGCGCCGTATAGCCGCCGCGAAGCGCATGCTCGCCAGCCCGGGGGCGACAGTCGCCGATGTAGCCGCCGCCTGCGGATTCTGCCATGCGTCGTTTTTCATCAAGACCTTCCGCAGGGCGACGGGCAGCACGCCGTCGGCTTGGGCCCGAGCCGAGCAGTCCGGCGCCGCATCATACGGGACGCACGGGGAAGCGCCGAAAACGCGGAGCGGACGTCCGCGGACGGGGAGACTCACTCCCTGAAACGCAGCGTGGCGGACGTCAGCCCGTCGGCGGAAGCCGAAAGGCCTACCTCGCCTTCGCCGGTACGGCGGACGAACAGCCCGGCGCGGCCGTTGTAGAGCGGATGCGACGAGACGTCCTTGAACGAGTCGTGTCCACGCGGATTTGCGTTGCCGACGGAGACGATCTTCGCCGGGCCCTTCACGGAGAAGGAGACTCGGCGCATGTCTCGCGGCACCGGCACTCCCTTCGCGTCCGCAAGCGTCACCTTCACGAACACAAGCTCCTTCGGGTCGGCCGGAAGCGCCTGCGACTCAGGCTCGAGTACGACCGAAGCCGCTTCGCCCGCGGTGCGTATCGTCTCCTCGCCGAGCACCTTCCCGTCGGCGCCATACGCCACGGCCTTGAGCTCGCCGGGCTCGTACTTGACCTCGTCCCAGATGATCCTGTAGCGCGGGATTCCAGCGTAGTAGCCTTTCGCCATCGTCGCGGACAGGTCCTTCTTGCGGCGCCCAAGCGACTTTCCGTTCAGGAACAGCTCCGCTTCGTCCGCGCTCGTGTACACGTACACGGGGAGAGTCGGCTTATCGAAGTTCCAGTGCGACGGCACGATGTGCAGTGTGAAGGCCTCCCTGTTCCAGTGCGAGCGATAGAGGAACGTCCTGTCCTTCGGGAGAGCCAGAAGGTCGTTTATGCCGAAGTACGAACTGCGCGCCATGTCGCGCCTCGCCAGCTGAACTCCACTGACCTTGGCGTCCGCGTACGGCGTCGGCTCGCCGAGGTAGTCGATGCCCGTCCAGACAAACTCGCCGGCGACAAACCTGTCGCGCTCCATCCGCTCGAACTCGCGGTCCGCGATGTCGCTCCAGGAGGCGGAGTTGCGGTCGTAGGAGTCGACGCTGAGGTCCGCGACAGCCCAGTCGGTCTTGTTGGTCGGGAGCGTCGGCGCGTAGTAGCCGTAGTCCGAGAACGCGGACGCGGACTCCGAGTAGATGAGCGGCTTGTCGGGATAGTACTTGCGCATCTCGAGGTACTGTTCGCCGTAGTTCCACCCCGTTATGTCAAGCGAGGCGTAGTGCCCCTCCGGAGCGGCCTTCTTGAAGCAGCTCCCGATGCCGACGGGGCGCGTCGCGTCCTCTGCGAGGACCGTGTCGCGGAACCTCGCGCAGCGCTCGGCCGTCGTTCCGATCGTTCGCGGCATGTTCCATATCTCCTGCCCGGGCGCGAACCCGCCGCCAGGGGGGATCTCGTTGCCGATGGACCACACGAACACGCACGGGTGGTTGCGGTCGCGGCGCACGAACTCCGCCAGGTGGGACGACACGAACTCCTCTAGCGGCTCGTCGCCGCGTCCGCACGTGGCGTTCCACTTGTCGAAGCACTCGTCCCACACGAAGATGCCCATCTCGTCGCAGAGCTCCAGCGTCTCTGGCGACGGCGGGTTGTGCGAGGTCCTGAGCGCATTCACCCCCATGTCGCGCATTGCCTCGAGCTGGCGGCGCATCGCCGAGCGGTTGTACGCCATGCCGAGGATGCCGAGGTCTGCGTGGAGGCACACGCCCTTGAGCTGCACGCGGCGTCCGTTGAGGAAGAACCCTTCGTTGGCGTCGAAGCGGAACGTGCGAAAGCCCGTCCTCACCGAAACCTCGTCCCAGACGGCGCCGTCAGGCGAGACAGCCGACACAACCGCCGTGTAGAGCGCGGCGCCGGGCTTCATCTCCCAGAGCTCGGGGTCGCGCACGGACAGATTGACCGAGAAGTCGCCCTTCCCGCACTTCGCGACATGCGTCTCGCCTTGCCCGCCAGCCACGACGTCGCCCTTCGGCGAAACGAGGGAGACCTTTACGACCGCATGCACGTCCATCAGGAGCCGGCTCGTCACCGAGCCGCGCACGGACACTCTCCATGCGCGGCCGTCGGACTTCTTCGGGACAAAGGCGTTCACGAAAACGTCGTCCTCGTCAAAGTACAGATCGCCCGTCTCGATCTTCCTGACGCGGCGGTACATTCCGGCGCCGGGATACCATCGGGAAGCCAACTTCGTCGTGTCGGCCTTCACGAGCACCGTATTGGTGCCGGCGAACAGATATGGCGTCACGTCGGCGCGCATCCCGAGATATCCATACAGCTGGTGTCCGCATGGCTGGTCGTTGACGTACACCGTGCCTTCGCACATCACGCCGTCGAAGTCCAGGAAGATGCGGCGGCGTTCCGGGACGGCGTCAAGCACGATTGTCCTGCGGTAGTAGCCGACCCCCTTCCACGGAAGCTTGCCCGTCCAGGCGTTTCCCTCCGGATTGAACGGCCCCTCGATCGCCCAGTCGTGCGGAACGTCCACCGCGCGCCACGTCTTGAGGTCGCGGGAGAACTCCCATCCGTCGCAGAAGTCGGAGACTTCGCGCGCTCGCGGCGTGACGGCGAAAGAAGACGAGACAGCGAAAGAGGCGGCAAGAAGAATCAGTGTTGCTTTCATGGCTGTGATTATACCATCTGCGGCGGGTGGTCTTCAACTGGCAGCCGCATCGATCAGGCGGAAAGCGATCCTCGGCGGCTACTACCACTCCTCCTTCTCCCCCGCACCCCCTCATCCTCCTTGCTGTCTCCTCCCTGCGCTGACGCGCAAGGATGGAATTCGACGCTCTTAGACAATGCCCGAAAATTTCGCATGAAATTTACAGTTGCTGACCCTTTTTCTCCTTTGCGTTCAGGAGGCGTCTTTGAGCAATTGCCTGAGTTCGTCGTGCCATTCGTCGGTATCGACTTCCTCCGGCGTAAGGTAAAGCAGTCGCTCCTTGATGTTCTGCGGAAGCGGCAATGGGAGCGGAACGACCTCCGGCGGCTTGAAGTCGGGCCCGCGGAAGTAGATGGGCGAAGCAGCGGAAACTATCGACGTCTTTCCTTCCTTGCGGACCGAGCGGAGCGTGGCGACATACCAGGCGTTCTCCTTCTCGGCGAACTCGAGGTCGAACGAGAACTTCCCGTCCGCCGGCGCGACGAACTCCTTCTCCGCAAACACTTCGCCGTTGCGGACGACCCGCGCGAGAAAGCGGCTGCCAGGCTCCGCGTAGGCATCGACCTTCATGCGGTGCTTCTCTTCGCCAGGCACAAGCTTGTCGCCGCTAGTATGGCCGTCGACATCGAAGAGAACCGCGTTACCGGCGTACGAAACCATCGTGCGCCCGGCGCGGAACGCCGCCGCGATCGAGGGGCCGTCTATCTTGTCGAGCTTCGCAAACGTCGCATGAGACGCTCCCGGAGTCCGCCCGACGTCAAACGAGGCGTCGCTCGAGCCGGAGCAGGCGAGAGTGTAGCCCTTGTTCAAGAGACGGTACCAAAACTTCTCGGCGCGGTCTTCGGGGAAGTAGAAGAAATCGACGACCGGCACCATGTCCGGACGGCAGAGAAGCCACATCAGCAGCTCGTTGTTGATCATGCCGTACATCTTGCGACCGTTCTTCGGATCGGTCCGCACTACATCTCCATAGATCGGGTGCACCGGCACGGCAAGCCCGCCAAGGGCATAAATCGTCTTCTCGGCAAGCTCGAGGTTAGTGACCTTCGTCTCGTCGTAGCCGGCATAGTCCCTAGGCGATAGCGGCGGACAGTTGACGCTTCCGAAATGTCCGTAGATGTTCTTCGGGAACTCGTTGTTGACGCGGAGGAACAGTTTGCCGTCCGAGAGGTATTCGGCGAGTGCGCCGAAGTCGACGGGGTAGCTGTCGTTGGAATGGCGTCCGGCAAGGTAGATCCAGTCGTACCGCTGCGCGCGACAGATGAAGCCCATCTGCTGGAGATTGGCCTTGTAGAAGTCCTCGCCGTGGATGATGTGGGCGTGGAAGTCGCCCTTGTACCATCCGCGCCCGCGCAGCTCCGGGAAGTCGCGCATCTCGACGATCTTCACCTCGCCCGTCGCAGTGAAGCAGTATTCGCCGAGCGTCCAGAAGTGCCGGTTGCGCTCGTGCCAGACGCCCTTCGCGGTCTTCATGCTCCCGACCTGCACTCCAGCGAGGTCGAACCCCCTGACCGGATTTCCCGAATCGGTGACGACGAGCTGCGCGGGATGGCCGAGGTCGCCATGCACGACGCGACGCGCAGGGTCGGGGCGCGACCATAAGACGAAATTGACGTCGCCATTCGCGGGGACCTCGAGCCACGGACGGCACACCTCCTCGAATCCGTCGGCCATCGACTTGAGGCAGTAGACGCCCTGCACGGGGAGCGTGATTTCGTAGCGGCCCTTCTCATCCGCCTGTGCAATCTGCCCGCAGTTCGACACGACCCACGCGCCCGGCTGCGTCCTGCCGCGCACCACGCACGGATGGAACGCCCCGTCCGCAAGCGCCACTCCCGCCGCCAGCGCTGCGGCAATCACAAATGACATTCTCATGGCTTCTCCTTTCGGTGATATTCTACACTATTTTGCGTATTCCAGCCAGTAGGCGGAGAGCAATCCGCAAGGGCCATCAGGGCCGCTGACCGCCAACCAGAAGCGCATATCCCACTTGCCGCTGTCGGGCCTGCCAAGCATAGGCTGGACCGACGTACTTACGGCAATCTCCAACAGACCCTTCTTCCCCGCAAGATCATCTGGGACATCCCACTCAAATGGAGCCCAAGCCCGGACACCCAGGTCTCTACCGGCGAATTTTACATGCGCAACCCGGCCGCCTGTTTCAATGCGCAATCGCGCATGTGCCGCCCTTGGGGCGGTCACTTCAGCAGACCATGTAGCAGTGCCAGTAAAATCGCCAAGACCATATGCCTCAAGCGGCGCGAGCTTCACCTTGCCTTGAGAAAGCGGCATCATCGCACCATTCAACACAGCAAAGCTCCCTGTCAGAAATAGTGCAGGAAGGAAGAAGTTACTGTCCGCTTCTCCAGATGATATCGAGAACCGATGCTCGCCCGCCGCAAGATTCATCGGAACCGTCTGGGAGTAAAGAGGGTTGTAGCATGGACGCAGGGTGTCGCATGGCACTGTCGAAACAACCTTTGCGCCGTCCATCTCAAAAGCATAAGGTTCTGCACCATGGCGAATCACGGTGTCGCCTTTCGCCGGCTGCTCGTTGAGTCCGATAGGACGCCCAGAAGCCGTTACCGCATAGCTCATTGCGCAACTGCGCGTAACAATGCGAACATTCTCCAACGGGGCGGCAATCCTGACACTTCCATTCTTCTGATCATCGAAATTTACACGATGAATGTTCGGCGCGCTTAGAGAGAGCGTCCAGTCGACATCTGCAAGGGAAGTTATAGCCGAAGGAACAGTCGCAACATTCTGGAGCGCGCCTGAAGCGAACAAGGCAACCCCGCGAGCGGGCAACCAGAACTCAGCCCTGTCCTTCCCCCGCGATGCAACCAACGTGCGATCTGAGAGGGCCCGCAAGTTGATTGCCGCCGATGTCCCGTCTGAAAAAGTTCGCACAGCAACATCAGCGGCAACAGATCCGTCCAACTCCATTACGGCAAACGACGTCGGCATCCGTTCGCGGCAAAGATCCAGTGTCGCAGATGCACTCAATCCCGTCCGTCCAGTGCGCTCCTCTTCATAACTACCATCTGCTCGACAGACGAAAACAAGCGGGAGATCTGTTGCCTCATCTTCGTCCACAAGACGTACTGAGAACTGGTTGCGCTCAAGCCGCTGGAGCAGTCCGTAGAGGTTTGGCCCGGGATTCTCCTTCGTTCTCCCGGCAATGGCCAGCTGCGACGCAAGTCGATTGGGGTAGCGAACCGCCACCTCACGTTCGGCAACCGTTTTCCTTGCCCATTCCGCCGCGATACGAGCCTCATCTGCAAGGACGTGCGCGTGACTTTCATACCATGGATGGATCGGCCCCGTCGGGGAAAGATATCCATGCTTCTCGACAAGCCCCTTCTCGTCCATCACATCCATGCAGGTAACATAGCGATCAATGCCGTGAAATGCGCACATCCACATTCCAAACCGCAGAGTGGCCGGCACATGGTTCGCGGGTCCGCACGCAAAGAGCTCGGCAAGCCCGCCGTTGCCACGATGTAACACGGCCTGCCGAGCAAGATTGTATGTCACCCACTCGATTGCGGGGCCGGCGTCCGCACCATAGGCAGAGAATATCTCATCAATGCCTGGCAAGGACTCTCCGCGAAGGCACTGAATCGGATTACCGTTGCACCGAGCCGAACCGTAGATCTCATTCTCCGAGATCATATGTCCCGTCAGAAATATTCCATGCGCGTCGCACCAGTCGCGCAGCTGATCGAAGTAGGCGGTGCGAAATCGTTTTCCCATCAACGCAAGGTAGACGGACCACACATCCCCCTCTTTGGTCTCCAGCCATTTTTCCACGTCTGTTTTCAGATTCCGTCCAGTCGCAGTCAAGTATTCATCCTCCAATCCCGAGTACTTTCGAAACGAGACAATAGGCTTGCCATCTGGAAAAGTGACACCGGTTGGATGTCCCGGCTCGTCCGTAAAGATCCCAAGGACAGTCTTGTTGTCAAACCATCTGGCAAGACGCCGGGCATAGACTTCGTGAGTCAGCTCGATGAAACGCTTTACAGCTGCGGGTTCGCATACATTGACCCATCCGGCAGGTGCAAGCGCGGTAGTCCAGCGGTATGTTCCGTCCTGGTTGCGATACACACCGTATTCAGCATAACGCCATGCGTCATTCTCGCCAGGCACACGCCCCTTGCACGTGCCGCTCGGCCAGTTGTATTCGTCGTACAGCCAGACCTTCATTCCACGCTTCTCGGCCTCGTCGCAAAACCATTCGCACACCGTCAGCCACTCTTCACCCATGTACTCGAGCTCGAGTCCGCTCCGCGCGTACACAAGGAACGAATCCATACCCTGAGCTTGGATGGACGCAACCTTCTCGCGCACCTCGGACTCTGAAGGCTTGCCCGAAACGGCGACAAACGGAATCATTCCGTCGCCACGTACCGCCGCTTCCGCCACACCTACGCAAGCGGCAAACAGCGCGACGATTACCATTAGCACCGTATTTTTCATCTTTCTCCTCCCTTGCGCTTATCATGGACCAACTCAACAGAATGATTGCGGGACGTCGATTCGCGTACAATGAGTGGCGCGGGAAGAAACACTCTCATCGCCGGCGCCTCAGGTTCTTCACGGCGGCGCTCGAGCATTTCGAAGGCACCACGCGCAATGTCTGCGCACGGCTGGTGTATCGTGGTAAGCGCAGGGATGACCATCGTAGCAATGGTCAAATCGTTGACTCCAGACACAAGGATATCCTGGGGAACGCGAACGCCAAATGTGACGAGCTCCTTTGTGACTAATGCCGCGACCCGGTCACTTGAGCAGACGACGGCATCAGCCTTTGTCTTTCGGAGACATTCGCCAAGGCGCCCATCTGCATTGGGCCTCATGCTGTACTCGAAGAGAGTTGCATCTCTATTTGCATTGACGGCATCGCGGAGTCCGGCAAGGCGAGCCTGCGCATTGGGCGAGACATTGGAAAAGACGGAGGCGTAGAGTATCCTTCTGGCACCGCGCGAAAGCATGTGCTCCCCGAGACGCCAACCGGCGGAGAGGTTGTCGATACCCACTACGTCCAGCCCGCTTTCATCCGGCGGGTTTACGATGTCGCAGTCGAGAAGCACAACAGGCACGCCGGCGGCACGGAACACGTCGACCACCGCGCGGTTCACCTTCTGCGCCCTCTCGCAGAAATCGACCGGATGAAACATGACTCCCGAGACACGCTGGTCGACAAACGACTCGGCTATCGCCTTGAGCCGTTTGGCCATCCCCGCACTCGACACCCTCGATGTGTCGGCAAAGAGGAGCGGACGTCCCTTGCGCTGGCAGACGGACGCAACCTCGCCGCAAAGCGCCGGGAAGAAGTCGCTGCCTTGCCAGGCCGGGACGATGAGCCCGATGCTTCGTCCGGCCGTGGGAGCGACAAACGTCCCGGCACCCTGACGTGAGCGGACAAGACCCATCTTCTTGAGTTCGTCCAGGACCTTCACTGCAGTGAGATGCGCGACACCGAACCTGCGGACAATCCTCGCGACGCTCGGGAACGTGGCGGGCGACTTGTATCTTCCCGCGAGTATCTCGTCCTCGAGCGTCTCGACGACCGTTCGGCATTTTGTCTTTGTCCGTCTCTCCATGGCAGTTTTCATTGTCCGCGGAGATTATAGCAAAGAAATCAATCACCGTGCCCGCTCTTATATAAGACTTTTTTCGCTTCGCCGCAGCGCCATCCTGTGCGGCTACAGCTCGTTAACATCGTTCTCCAACTTCATCCGCGCGGAAACCGGCCTCTCCCCCTCAGCATCAAGCATTCGGAACGGCATGTTGTCGTTCTTGCTGTGGGCAGGTACCCGATCGGCTCGCGGCTTTCAGGCAGTGGCAAACTTCTGTTGCGCTATTGCGCAATGGATGTGCGGGACGATTCTGACGATTTATTGGCGTCATATGAGCGGCAGGGCAATCTCCTTGCGGAATGAACAGAAAACTACGACGCCACCGATTTTACCTGACTCTCGACAACGGAGACAATTCGACTTTTGTAATATCGGTCAGAACACAATGTTTGCAAAAGGAACGGCATACATGTGGTTGCCGAAGCCAAGCACATCGCTACCAGTATATAGGACAATGCCGATGAAGCGCTCTATCTTAAACTTCGACTTGAACCACTTCATGTTCTTGAAATCGCCGATTCCAACGGACGATCCGCATTTGACCTCTATGCCTATCGTCTTATACAATAATTTCAGCGCAAACCGCAAGTAGCAGCAAGAGGAAAACGCAAATAGCACCGCGCGTAAATCACAAGTAGGGATTATCTGAAATCGCAAGTGTGAGAACGAGAAGAACCCACTCCTGCGGAGGAAGTTCTATTTCCACGCCATCTTCAAGATCGGCGTCCGTCCAAACCTTCCTGCCGTCCTTTCGATACACCCTCTTGGGGTCAAAAGGGTCAGCTTATTGATACAGCTCTATTGATACAGTAACTCATGCTAGCTTGTACTCCTGCCTCTACGCGACGCATCAGCGCAACCGCGCGATCCTTCTCCTCGTCGTCGAGGAAGAACGCCCGGTGCGCAAGCCGGCTGACAAGGTGATAGCACCTGTTCTGCTCGACAAACCTGTTCTTTCTCATGTGGACATTATACCAAAAACTCGGCTACTGTATCAATTTTACTATATCAATAAGCTCTGACCCTTTTTCTCCGAAATGACGATGG
>JAFRJH010000172.1 GCA_017432385.1 Kiritimatiellia bacterium | reverse complement strand
TTCCGCGTCTGCAGGGAAGCCGGCATGAACGCCTTTGCCGACCCGCTCGACGTCGCCTGCGCGTTCACCGACGAGGTTCCCGAATACAAGGGCCGCTTCTGCAAGGACTGCGACAAGGACATCATCAAGCGCCTCAAGGCCGAGGGGACGCTCGGCCACCAGGCGACGATCGTCCACTCGTATCCGATCAGCGACCGCACCGACACGCCGCTCATCTACCGCGCGATCGACGCGTGGTACGTCCGCGTCGAGGACCTCCACGAGCGCCTCGCGAAGAACAACGCGGGCGTGCACTGGACGCCCGACTACGTCGGCGAAAAGCGCTTCGGCAACTGGCTCGAGGAGGCGCGCGACTGGAACATCTCCAGAAACCGCTTCTGGGGCAGCTGCATCCCGGTGTGGGTCAACGACGACGATCCGTCGGACATGATCTGCGTCGGCTCGGCGAAGGAGCTCGAGGAGCTCTCCGGCGAGAAGGTTACCGACCTCCACAAGCACTTCATCGACAAGATCGTCATCAGGAAGGACGGCAAGACCTACCACCGCACGCCCGAGGTGCTCGACTGCTGGTTCGAGTCGGGCTCGATGCCGTATGCGCAGCAGCACTACATGGGCGAGGCCGCCGCAGGCGGCGACCATGGGCGGGGTGCGGGGACGCCAGAGTCCCCGTCCGTTTCCGACTTCTTCCCCGCCGACTTCATCGCCGAGGGGCTTGACCAGACGCGCGGCTGGTTCTACACGCTCATGGTCCTCGGCACGTGCCTCTTCGACAAGTCGCCGTACAGGAACGTCATCGTCAACGGGCTCGTCCTTGCGGAAGACGGCAAGAAGATGTCGAAGCGCCTCAAGAACTACCCCGATCCGGCGAAGATGCTCGACACCTACGGGGCTGACGCGATACGCCTCTACATGATCTACTCGCCTGTCGTTCGCGCCGAGAACCTCAAGTTCTCGGAGAACGGCGTCAAGCAGCTCATGCGCGACCTGCTGATTCCGTGGTGGAACGCGTATTCCTTCTTCGTGACCTACGCGAACGTAGACGGGTTCAACGACGCGGAAGTGTTGCAACCCTCCTTCGCCAAGGCTACGGCGGGCGATACCAAGACATTCGAGGCCACGAATGTCTTGGATCGGTGGATCGTCTCGTCGATGGAGACTCTCATCGCCGACGTTACGGCGGCGATGGACGCCTACGACCTGCAGCGCTCGGTGAGGCCGTTTGTCAAGTTCGTCGAGGACCTGACCAACTGGTACATCCGCCGCTCGCGCCGCCGCTTCTGGAAGTCCACGAACGACGGCGACAAGCTCTGCGCGTACAGGACGCTCCGCTACGTGCTCGTCCAGCTCTCGAAGGTCGCGGCTCCATTCACTCCGTTCATCGCCGAGGAGATATACACCAACCTCAGGGGCGCGAACGATCCGGAGTCCGTCCACCTGTGCGACTTCCCGACGGCGAACGCCGCGGCGCGCGACCTCGCGCTCGAGAAGCGCATGGCCGCCGTCCAGACCGTCGTCGAGCTCGGCCGCCGCTTGAGGGCCGACAACGACCTCAAGGTGCGCCAGCCGCTCAGCGCCATACGCGTCGCCGGCGCGGACGTGAAGGGGCTCGAAGACCTCATCATGGACGAGCTCAACGTCAAGAAGGTCGAATATGTCTCCGACGAGACCGAGCTCTGCGACGTGAGCTACAAGGCGAACTTCAAGACGCTTGGCAAGAAGTGCGGGCCGAAGATGAAGGCAGTCGCCGCGGCGATCGCCGGCCTTGGAACGGACGGGGGCTCGGGCGCACCCGAACCCTGGCCCAAGGTGATCGAGGGCGTTGAAATCGCCCTCGACTACGTCATTATTACCCGCTCTCCCAAGGGCGGGCGAGTCGTCGCGTCCGAAGGCGCGACGGTCGTCGCGCTCGAGACGACGCTTAGCCCCGAGCTCGTCGCGGAGGGCCTGGCGCGCGAGTTCGTCAGCCACGTCCAGGCGATGCGCAAGGAGGCGGACTTCGAGGTCACGCAGCGCATTGCGCTCAGGGTCGAGGCCGATGCCGAGATGCGCGCCGCGCTCGAGGCCCACCGCGGCTACGTGACAGGCGAGACGCTCGCCCTCGCGCTTGACTTCGGCGAAGTCTCCGCGGAGGCGACCGACCTCAACGGCCACGCCGTGAAGATCGCCGTCGCCAAATCGTGAACCAGTGGGCGGCGAGGGACGAGTCGCGCAACCGACTGCCCCATTACCCCACTTGAACCAGCGCGGTGAGTTTTGATATAATATATGACCAACTTCGCAAGTTCCGTTGAAAGGAACAGACAATCATGAAGATGACATGGCAGCCGTCCAAGATCAAGCGGAAAAGGAAAATCGGATATCGCGCCCGCAAGGCGACCAAGGGTGGACGCAAGGTCCTTGCGGCCCGTCGCGCCAAGGGGCGCAAGCGCCTGACGCAGGTCTGAGGCGGCAGAAGATGTCCACGCGACTCCCCGGCGCGAAGTACAAGCGAGTCTTCGACCGGGGGCGTTCCCTGAAGGGGCGTCTCCTGGTCGCGTGGCGTTGCCCTTCCCCCGACGCCGACCGGCAGGCCGGCGTTGTCGTTTCAAAGAAGACGTTCCACGATGCCGTCGACCGCAACCGCGCGAAGCGGCTGATGCGCGAGGCGTTCCGGCTCCTGGTCAAGGAGGGCGCGATGCCCGGCGGAACGGAGTGGATATTCATCGCCCGCGCGGCCATCAGGGGTCGGAAATGCCAGGAAGTGATGGAGGAGATGTCCCGTCTCGCCTTTCGCGATTCGCGGCCTTCCCGCTGATGCTGCTAGTCCGCGCCTACCAGGTGACGCTTTCGCCGCTGATGGGCGGATGCTGCAGGTTTGAGCCGAGCTGCTCGAACTACATGCTGGAATCGCTGAAGGTGCACGGCGCGGTCAAGGGGACGCTGCTCGGGTTGTGGCGGCTGCTGAGATGCCATCCTTTCGGCGCGCACGGCTACGACCCGGTGCCGCCCAGGGGAATGTGGAGAAACGGCGAGTCGTGCGCCGGCCGGCGTTCGTCGCCGGATGTTGGTTCTCAAACGGAGATCGAAAGAAAATGAACAAGACGGAAAAGATCATCTGCCTCCTGCTCGGCGCGGCGCTCGCCTGGTATCTGTGGACCGAGACGGGGCGTGCAAAGGAGCGTGCGAAGTACGCCGCCGAACAGGCCGCGATCGCCGCCACGAACGCTGTCGCGCAGGCTGAGGCGCCGTCCGACGCGGCGAAGGACGCCCCGGCGGCGGATGCGAAGGAGGAGCCGGCGGGCGAGCCCGCCAAGTCCGTTCCGGCAAAGCCGTCGGTTCCCGAGGAGACTGTCGTGCTCGAAAACGACCAGCTCCGCCTCGAGCTTTCGTCGTGGGGTGCCGTCGTCAAGAAGGCGACGCTCAAGAAGTACGCCCGGAACGTCGGCGAAATCGGCGAGGGCAATCCGGCCCTGGAGTTCGACTTCGGCGCATCGCCGCTCGGCGAGATCGGCGGCGAGCCTTCGCTGGGATCCGGGTCGGCGTACGGGGTGAAGTCCGCCTCGTCCAACGAGGTCGTTTTCTCCAACGGGTACGCCGAGCGCCGCATCGGGCTTTTGCCGGACTATCGGATCGTCTTCGACGACGCGTTCGACAAGGCGAAGTTCGGCGGCGCCGCGCATCCGACGACGCTCTCCATCGGCGCGGTCGCGATGGGCGCGAGCAAGAACGACATCCTCTCCGTAGACAGCTGGGCCATGAACGCCGGGAAGGGCAAGGAAGGCGTTCTCCACCACTGCGAGGGCGACTCCCCGCTCAAGGGGTATCTCGTCGGCGGAATCGGCGGCTGCAGCGGATCCGGCGATGCCTCGGCGATGCCGGCCGAGGCCGAGGTGGACTATCAGGGCGCGCAGAAGTGGGTTGCGCTCAAGAACCGGTTCTTCGTGTCGGCCCTCGCTTCGTCGACCGAGCCGAACGCGGGATTCTCGGCGACGGTCGTACGCGACGTCTCCTCGCGCAACTACCGTCCGGAGAGCGTTTCGGGCGCCGTTCGCTTCGCGGATCTCCCCGAAAAGCGCACGAGCGTGTTCTACGTCGGCCCGAAGAGGCAGTCGCTCCTCTGGGACCTGGGCATGAAGGACGTGATGGAGTTCGGCATGTGGCGCTGGCTCTGCTATCCGCTCGTCTGGGTGCTCAACTTCTTCAACGGACTTATCCCGTCCTTCGGCGTCGCCATCATCCTTCTGACGATAGCGGTCCGCCTCGTCTTCTGGCCGCTCACGCGCAAGTCGACGGAGGGCATGAAGAAGATGCAGGAGCTCCAGCCGCTCATGAAGGAGATCCAGGCGAAATACAAGGACAACCCGCAGCGGCTCCAGCAGGAGACGTGGGCGCTGTACAAGGAGAAGAAGGTGAACCCGATGAGCTCGTGCCTTCCGATGCTCATCCAGATTCCGGTCTTCATCGCGCTTTTCAACGTCCTCAGGTCTGCGGTCGAGCTCAGGTACGCGCCGTTCCTCTGGATCGGCGACCTTTCCGAGCCTGAGGGCCTCTTCGCAAGCTGGTTCCCGTTCGGCGGACTCAACATACTGCCGATACTGATGGCTGTCTCGACCGGCCTCCAGAGCGCGTTCACGCCTTCGACCGGCGACAAGAGCCAGCAGAAGATGATGATGGTCTTCATGCCCGTCATGATGCTTTTCATGTTCTACTCGTTCCCGTCGGCGCTTTCGCTCTACTGGTTCCTCTCCAACCTCCTTTCCATCGTCCAGATGTGGATGATCCGCCGCCAGACAGCCGCGAAGCAGTCGGCGGCCGTCGCTCCCGAGGTGATCGACCCCCCTGTCACGCGGCAGATGCGCAGGCACGGCTGATGCCGCGCCGTTGCGCAAAAGGGATGCGGTGTCTTGCGCGAAAGCGATCCCTCTCCCCTGCGGTTTTGGTATAATTGCCGCGGATTTAGACACAGGGAGGAAATGACATGAAGATTGAATCGATAAGGACGTTCGTGATCGACTGCTTCCGCACCAACTGGGTGTTCGTGAAGGTGCGGACGGATGACGGGATCGAGGGGATCGGCGAGGGCACGCTGGAGTACAAGGAGAGCGCGCTTCTTGGCGCTGTCGCCGATCTCGAGCACGCGCTCGTCGGCAAGGATCCCTTCGACACGGAGTGGATCTGGCACGAGAACTACCGCGATGCGTACTGGCGCGGCGGCCCCGTTCTCATGAGCGCGATCTCGGCGGTGGACATGGCGCTCTGGGACATCAAGGGCAAGGCGCTGGGGCTTCCCGTCTGGAAGCTCATCGGCGGCAGGTGCCGCGAGGGCGTCCGCTGCTACGCCAACTGCTGGTTCTCCGGCGCGAAGGAGCCGGAGGAATTTGCGGCGAAGGCGACGGCGGCGGTCGAGAGGGGCTTCAAGGGCCTCAAGTGGGACCCGTTCGGAAAGAACTACCGCCAGCTCCCCCCGGAGGACTTCAAGAAGGCCATGAAGTGCGTCGCCGCGGTCAAGGCGGCGACGGAGGGGAAGGCTGAGATACTCATCGAGTGCCACGGCCGGTTCGACGTGCCGACGGCGCTGCGGATATGCAACGCCCTCGAGGAGTTCGACCCCTACTGGGTGGAGGAGCCGGTAATCCCCGACACGATGCGAGCGCTTGCGGACGTCCGCAGCCGCGTCCGCGTGCCGATTGCGTGCGGCGAGCGGCTCTACACGACGCAGCAGGTCATGGACGCGATCGAGCTCAGGTGCTGCGACTACCTCCAGCCCGACTCCTCGCATGCAGGCGGCATCACGGAGATGAAGAAGATCGCGGGGCTGTGCGACGCGCACCACATCCCGTTCTGCGCGCACAATCCGTCCGGCCCGGTCGCGAACGCGGTCACGCTCGCGCTCGGCGTCTCGACTCCCGGCTACTGCATCCACGAGACGCTCTTCGACGACGTGCCGTGGAGGAAGGACGTGATCGACGAGGACGTGAAGTTCAGGGACGGGCTCATGTACCCCTCGGACCGTCCGGGGCTTGGCATCGAACTGAACGAGGAGGCGGCGAAGTCGCATCCGAAGGCCGACCACTGGCTTCGCCACTACGTGGGCACGCTCACGAACATCCGGCCCCCCGACAGCGTGGCGTACTACCACGACTGACTTCCCGCGTCGCGCCATGCTCCCCGGGCGCGGGGCTTTCAAGTCCGTCGCCCAGCCCCGGGCGCGGACTGCGGACCTGCGTCGGCCCGCGGCGCTTCGAGGCGTCCGGTTGGTTGATTCCGCCGGTTGATTATGGTATCATACGCCTTATCTGATACGCATAGTCAACTGGCTTGCAGCCAGGTAAGGAAGACGATGACCAACGACAAGGAAACCCTTCAGCAGATGTTCGACGAAATCTCGGCGCGATCGGGGACGCCGAAGATCGACCTTTCTGAAAACGACTCGGCCGCGCTGCCGTTCGGCGACGGCATGCTTCTCCACGTCCAGTACCGCGCGAACATACCCGAGGTCGTGTTCACAGTTCCGCTCGGGACCGTGCCACCGGAGCGCAGGGCGCATGTGTTCGGGCGGCTTCTCGAGGCGAACTTCTACTGGATCGGGACCCGCGGCGCGACTCTTTCCTATCATGCAGACCTGGAGCAGGTCGTGCTGCAGTACCAGGAGGGCACGACGCGCCTCACGGCGGAGCGCCTCCAGAGCGTGCTCGAAGGGTTTCTGTCTGTTGCCATCGAATGGAAGGCGACCCTTGCCGGGATCGTGGAGGAGGCGGGTGGCGAGGCGTATCCCCGGTCCGCGGGCCCCGGCGAGGCGTCGGGTCTGGGGAGCGGCGCGTTCATGATGGCGTGAAAACGAAATATGTCCGTAACCTTCCCCAGGTGCCGGTGTAGACAGGACGTCGGCGGGATGGTCCGCCGGGCAAGGCGAGGAGCGTGAAACATGCCTATCGGAATTGATGCTTACAGGAACCTCGGGGCGGCTGACATCGGTCAGCTGGCCATTCTGCGGAATCCCGAGGGGGAGGACAGGATCGGCACGGCGTCCGACAAGGGGCTGAACTTCCTTCAGCGCCTCTTCAACACCGGGGCCAGCAAGAAGGTCAACATCGAGATCGCCAACGACTTCAAGGCCTCGATGGTCGCCGCCTACGGCCAGAAGGTGACCGAGGAGGTCCTTGCCTCGACGATCGGGGCGACCGGGTTCAAGGGCGCGAAGCTCAGCGCGAGGCTCGTCCAGGCCGCCATCACGCGGGCGGACGAGTACGTGGCCCAGAGGCTGAACATCCCGCAGACGGCGGACGCGCAGATATCGCTCCGCATCGAGGGGAGGCAGTTCAGCGTCGCGGCCGCCAATCTTGGCCAGAACGAGAAGAAGGCCCTTGCGGAGGCGAAGTCCCTGATCGGGCAGCTCAACGCCCTGCTCATGGAGATGCCGACCGACACGGTGGCCCTGCAGGACTTCTCTGAGCGGCTGACCTCCGCCAAGGAGTCGGCCCGGTGGCTCCTGGAGAGCGAGATTCCCCTCCTGACGTTCCCCGACGAGGCGACCGACGCGCTTAACGCGGCGACCGACGCACTTGCGAAGCTCCTCTCCCTGGTCGACGGCAAGCTTGCCGAGGCCAGGGACGTCTGCGAGAAGAACCCGCTCACGTACAAGGCTCTCTCCGAGTTCGTCGCAAAATACGTCGACGGAGCCATCAACGCCGTCTCGGGCCTCAAGAACGGCGGCGCCGACTTCGGCCTGAGCGACGCCGCCAAGTCGGCGATGCCCGGCATCATGGCGAAGCTCACCCGTCCCGACGGCCTCCTCAAGATGCTTGCGGACGCCGCGAACGTCGACCCGACGAAGCTCGGCGACGCGAGCCCGAAGCAGCTTGCCGAGATCCGCAGGGCGATCCCCGAGCCGGACGCGAACTACGAGTACGACATCTGCCCCGACCCGCGCGCGTTCATCGGCAAGGAGTTCGAGAAGAAGATCGCCGAATTCTGCGCCGCCATCGTCAAGCAGGAACTCGAGGCGATCGACCCGAAGCTCTCCGAAAAGTTCTCCGCAGACTCGTTCAAGGAGACCGTCGCGAAGGAAACGCTGCGCGAGTTCGGAGCGAAGCTCAACTCCGGGAACTGGGATCCTATCTCGAAGGACGTCACGTTCGCGCTCGGCGACCGCGCGTACAAGGGGAAGAGCGTGATCACCCCCGCCTCGCACATGGGCGGCGCGGTCGGCGAACTCTACAACGACGGAGGCCCGCGCGGCTACAACAGCCACTCCTACGGCGAGAAGAAGCACGCGGTGAACCTCGCCAACACGAAGTTCGAGATCGACGTCGTCGGCACGCCCAAGACGCTCTTCTCCGGAATTCGACACGGCGTCCATGCCGCGATCGACGTCGCGGACGAGGCCGAGTTCAAGAACGCGAACCTCAGCCGCGCCAAGGAGACCGTTATCGCGGCGTTCACGAGCCGCCAGGACCTCGTCGACGAGGCGCTGGCGCATCCCGAAAGGCCCGTGAAGGTCTTCATGTCCTCCGTGTCGCTCCTCACCCCCGACTTCGCCAGGGCGCTCAGCTCCAACAAGCAGGAGAACGAGAAGCTCATGCTGCAGGCCCAGACGGAGGCGTACCGTGCGCTCGACGGGAAGACGATCGAAATCGAAGTCCCTGTCCAGGGGACGGACCCCTCCGGCAATCCCGTCACCATAAGGCAGAAGGTCAAGATCCAGCCGCAGGTGGCGACGTTCAACTACGGCGTCAACTGGGGCGGCGTCGGCTTTCTCAGCGGACTCTTCGGCGGCTGGGGTCCGTCTGGGGACGTCAACGGCTCGGGACTGGCCAAGCTCGAGAGATTCGTGTCGGAAAAGCTCGGGCAGCTCGACAGCGACTTCCGCATGGCGTCCGGCGACGCCGAGAGGAACGCCATCCAGAAGAAGATGAGCGCGATCGAGACGCTCCGCAGCCAGATCAGGCAGATCGACCGGTCGAAGTCGTTCAAGAGCGACGGACACGAGGCGTACAAGATGGCCTCGCGCATTGCGGTGCTCTCCTACCTCTGCGGCGGCGTCCCGGCGTGGAACTGCAAGAGCGGCAAGGACCGCACCGGCATGATGGACGTCGAGTGCAAGTTCCTCGCGACGCTCGTCGAGCTGGGGGATGAAATCCCGGCGCCTGGCGCGCAGCTCACCACCGAGCAGAGACTCCTCTACCGCAACATTCTCCTTCAGGGCGGCAACCACGAGATGCAGCGGTACAACACCGGCATCGCGGGGTACAAGCTCGAGGGCGTCGATTCGATCACCGAACGCATCGGGGACGCTGACGCCCAGAAGGTGTTCCTTGGAGGGTCGAAGATCGTACAGAGCTGATGGACTGGCCGTCCGCAGCCGACGGAAAGGCAGCAGACAATGGCGCAAACATGCATGGGCGACATCCGTTGCCGCGCGGCAACCGCCTTCGGAGTGGCGGCTGCCGCGTTGTATCTGCTGATTCCGTCCGCGGCGCGCGCGGGATTCACGTCGTCCGGCACCATCGGCAGCGGCGATGTGGGCATGACGCTCAGGAACAACACCGTCTACGTAGTGCCGCACAGCGTGACGCTCACGCGCACAACGCCGTACACCGCGCTCTACGTCGAGCCCGGCGCGACGGCCGTGATATACATTCCGTCGAACGTGACGTTCACGGTGAACGGCGGCAATGCGAGCGGCACGGAGGGTGCTGGCGCGGGCATTCGCGTCGACTCAAACTCGACGCTTGTCGTCACAGGCGAAGGCACGCTGAACGTAACTGGCGGAAACGCGGCGAACGGCGCCGACGGCGGCGCCTGGCGGTCAAACGGGTACTACTCCCCCGCCGATGTCGGATCCAGCCACCTTGACGCCATGGGCGGCGGCAATGGAGGCGACGG
>JAFRJH010000020.1 GCA_017432385.1 Kiritimatiellia bacterium | reverse complement strand
CGTCGGCTCAAGCGGCGCTAGCCGCGCGTCAGATGCGCCGCGTGTTCGTGGTACGCGCCGGTAGGCGCAATGCCGTCATGAAACGACCATTTCACTTGCCAAAATGCCCCTTGCATGAGAATCAGCCACTGTTTTCAAGGGTATGGTTTGCACAGGCATCCGAAAACTGGGGATATTCCAGCCGTGGTGAACCGGCGAGAGCGAGAAGCGCGCGGTAGCATCCGTCGCGCGCGACAAGCTCGTCGTGCGTGCCGGACTCGACGATGCGCCCCTTCTCAAGGTAGCATATCATCGTCGCGTGCCGTATCGTCGTGAGGCGGTGCGCGATGATGATCGTCGTGCGTCCCTTCGCAAGCCGCCCGAGCGCGTCCTGCACCGCCGCCTCGGCGAAAGTGTCGAGCGCGCTCGTCGCCTCGTCCAGTATCAGTATAGCGGGGTTCTTGAGGAATACGCGCGCGATGGCGATTCGCTGGGCCTGTCCGCCGGAAAGCCGAACGCCGCGCTCGCCGACAGGCGTGTCTAGTCCGTCCGGGAGGGAACTGACGAATTCCGCGAGGTTCGCGCTTTCGAGCGCCTTCATAAGCTGCACATCGTCCGCCCCCGCGTCTCCCAGCAGCAGGTTCTCGCGTATCGTGCCGTCGAAGAGGAAGGGACGCTGCGCCACCATGCCGATGGCCGAGCGCAGCTCACGCTTCGACACTTCCGCCGTGTCGCGTCCGTCGAGCAGTATCCGGCCTTCGCTCGGATCGTAGAATCGCGGCACAAGCGCCGCGATCGTCGACTTGCCCCCGCCGGACGGCCCCACGAACGCGCAGACGCTCCCGGCGGGAATCACAAGCTCGGGGATGTCTAGTACGTCCCGCTGCGTCCCCGGATAGCGGAAACGCACGCCGCGGAACTCGATGCGGCCTTGTATTTTGCCACAAAGATCACAAAGTTCCGCAATACCCCCGGCGCTTCTGCCCTTTGTGCTCTTTGCGTTCTTTGTGGCTGAAAAATCCTCCACATCATTCTCTGGATTTTCCTTCAGCACCTCAAGGTACCGCCGTACGCCCACGATTCCCTGCTGGAACATGTCGAGGAAGTTGACGACGCGCATCATCGGCATCGTGACATAGCGCGAATACATGTAGAACGCGAAAACCTCGCCGAACGTCGCCGAGCCATGGGCGACCATCCACGCGCCGAGCGCGATGTACATGAGCGAATACCCCTCGATCATGAGCTGCGTGCCCGAGTTGAGCGGCGCGTAGAGCGAGCTCATGCGCTCGAAGGAGAGGCGGAACCTGTCGTTCACCTTCCTGAACGCCGCGCGCTCGCGGTCCTCGCACGTGAAGCTCTTTACTTCGCGGATTCCCTGCACCGCGTTCTCGACATGGGCGGAGAACGCCGCGGCGTCCTGGCGGTTGCCGCGCCAGACGGAATGGATGCGCTTCTGGAACGACGCCGCGAAAAGAAGTATGAACGGCACGGGGAGAAGCGTCCAGAGCGCGAGATTCACGTTGAGCGAGAACATGACCGCGAAAGACCCCGCGAGCATGAGGACGATCTCCACCAGCGCCTCGGGCATTAGGTGCGCGGTCGAGCCCACCTGCCTGAGATCGCCCGTGATGCGGCTAAGGATCTCGCCCGTCTTCGTGCGGTCGAAGTAGGCGAACGGAAGCCTCTCGATGTGGTCGAAAAGCCTCTCGCGCATCTCCGCCTCAATCCTGAAGCCGAGCCACTGCCCCCAGAGCGTGCCGCACCACTCGAATGCGGACGAAGCGACGGCGAGCGCGGCGAACACGAGCGCGGCCCAGCCCGTCGCCGAGATGTCGCCGGACGGAAGATACACCTGGAACACCTTTAGCGCCACCATCGGGATGACGAGCTGCAGTCCGCTCCTGGCGACGCGGCACGCGAGGTCGGCGGACATGAGGCGCGCATGGCGCCTGTAAAAGCCGACCAGGGTGCTCACCGCCTCGCGGATTCCGACCTTTACGCCGTTTCCGTCCTTCGGCGGCGGCGTGAACAGCGTCCCTACACTTGCAGGCGGCATCTCAGCGCTCCCCTTCCTGCACCTCGGCGGTACGCGCGATCTCAAGCCTGCAGTCTGCCGCAAGGGAGAGGAGTTCGAGGTCGTGGGTGATGAGCAGCACCGTGCCGCCGCGCGACGCGTATTCGCGCAGCTCCCGCGCGATGATCCGCATGTTGCGTCCGTCGAGCCCGCTCGTCGGCTCGTCGAGGATCAGGAGAGACGGACGCTTCATGAGCGCGCAGGCGACGACAAGCCGCTGCTTCTCGCCTCCGGAAAGCGAGTGGGGATGCCGGTCCTTCAGATGCGAAAGCCCGAAGACTTCGAGCCAGCGCCCGGCGTCCTTGCGCCTCTCCGCCTTCGGAACGCTCCTCGGTGCGGAGAAAAGCAGTTCCTCCTCGACCGTACGCATGTAGAGCTGGATGTCCATCTGCTGCATGACGAACGCGACGTTGTCCCGCCTACGGCGCGGAGGGCACGGAACCGAATCGATCTCGATTTCGCCCGAAGCGGGTCTCAGAAGTCCGCAGAGAAGACGCGCCAGCGTCGTCTTGCCTGCGCCGTTCGCGCCGACGACCGCCGTGATCTTCCCCCTCGGGAGCGCGGCGGAAATGCCGCGGTATATCCAGCAAGAGCACCGCGTGTAGCGGAACGAAAGGTCTCTCAGGACGACCGACGGGGGAACTGTCCCGCTGAGGTCCGCCGCGTCGCGGAGATCGGGACGCGACACGTCAATGCGGCGAAGCCCGAGCGAATCTAGGTTCTCTAGATTCCCTAGCCCTTCTAGACATTCCAGCCCTTCAAGCGCGGCCACCGTCCTACCGTCGTTCAGCACCAGTACCCTGTCGACGACGCCCCTTAGCCAGTAGAGCCTGTGGTCGACAATCACCACGGCGACGCCGCGCTTCTTCAATCGCGCTACGATCCCTGCCAGATCCTCCGTCGCCTCGGGCGAGAGGTTCGCGGTAGGCTCGTCCATAACGACGATGTCCGCCGACGCGGCGACGACGGACGCGATGACGCACTTCTGGCGCTCGCCGGAAGAAAGGCTGAACACCGACCTGCCCGCGAGGTCCGAAAGGTCCATCACCCTGAGTGCTTCGTCGACGCGCTTGCGCATCTCCGCACGCGGGACGCTCTGCCATTCGAGCGCAAGCGCGACCTCCTCTTCGACGACCGTCGCCATGATCTGCTCCTCGGGGTTCTGGAGAACCGTCCCGACGCGCCGCGAGATGCGTTCCAGCGGCGCGGGGCATTTCTCGCCGCAGATTTCGAGCGAACCCTCAAGCGTACCGCGGAAATGCTCGGGGATGAGTCCGTTCAGAATGCGCATCAGAGTCGACTTCCCGCATCCGCTCGGCCCCGTGACGAGCATCGCCTCGCCGCGCCTCAGCTCGAACGAGACGCCATTGAGCGCGGGCTCCTTCTGGAACGGGTAGGTGTACGTAAGATCGCTAGCCTTAATCCAGTTGTCGTTCATATAACTCTCCTGTCATTTTGCTTTCGCCACTGGGAGTTTTGGAGTTTAGGAGCATTGCGACTGGTGATAGAATGCCAACCCAACAAGAAAGACAATGCTTCTTCCATTCTCCCGGACTCCAGGACTCCCCGCAGCGAAAGCAATCATCGACTTCACCCTCAGTTACTGCCTGGTTGTGCGGCCGCCGACGGACGGGCCCTTCCCATCATCGACGGCTTCTGCGGCAGCGTGGACTGCCAGAACGCCACCGCGGCCGTAAGCGCAACTGTCGCGAGCATCATCAGCCAGTCGCGCCTCCTGAGCACGCTCGCCGTAAGGTGCGTCGGACGCGCGGCATATCCGACGCGGCGCATCTCGGCGGCCATCGCGAGGTTGTCCGCCATGCGCAGGGTGCGCACGGCGAGCGGGACGACGGTGAGGCGGACGGTCTGGAACGGATGCACGAACGCCGAGCCGAACGAGACGGAAAACCCGCGCATCCTCACGGCGTCGCGGAGCTGGCGGACGACGTCCACGAACTCTGGAACGAACCGGCAGAAGACGAGGAGCGGCAGAAACACGACGCGCGGCATCCGGAGCGCCTTCAAGGTGCCCGTGAACTTCTGGACCGAAAGGTTGAGGACGAGCGCCAGCATCACGTTCATCGAGGGGAGCATCCGGAGGAACGGAGTGTGGAAGTTCCCGAGCACGCTCTCCTTCATCTGCGCAAAGCGCGCGGCCATCTTCGTCCCCGCGAGCATCGCGCCGATAAGCGAATACGATCCCCAGATGACGCCGATGGAAAGAAGCGACATCGCGAGCATCAGCGCATACGCGGCCGCGACGAGCCGGTACCGCCGGGTCGAGGCGACGAGATACGCGAACGTCGCGGCGGCGAGTGCGGCCAGTATCCTCTCGTCCGAGAGGTAGATCGTCACCGTCGAAAACGCGAGGGACGCGAGAAGCCGCGTGCGGAAGTCGAATCCGCACGGGTCGGCCGATTCAGACTTCACGGACAATGCCCGCATGGCGAAGCTCCTTTACAAATTTGGCGCCAAATGGAAGTCCAACGAGGAGACATCCGAAATACCCCGGCACGATCATCACGGCCGCCATCATAACCATGCCCGCGTTCTCCCGCGCGGAAAGCATCGACATCCCGATGGAGATTCCGCGCAGCAGAAAGTCGTAGAGCGCGACACCCGCAAGGACCGCGGCAAGACGGCGGTATCCGCCGAAGAGCGCGATGAGTCCGTCGCAGAAGAGAGCAATCGCGAGCGCCGGGAGGAAGCTGATCATCCCGCCGCCGAACATGAGAAGGCTCACCATATGCGTGACGAAGAGCTGGAGCGCGAGTACGCCGAACCTGCCGACGCGCGCGACCAAGACGACGAGAAGAGCGGTCGAGACTCCGTTCTTGAGGAACAGCGTGAACGGATTCATCCCTCCGCCGACAAGCGCGATCGCAAGCGAGACGACTTTCGCGAGCGCCGCGAAAAGGCCGACGACGACAAGGTCCTCGGTTCGCCAGTAGATTCGGGGAATGGGGAATGGGGAATGGAAAGTGCTGGACATGGTGCCTCTGCCTTCATCTATATTTCTGCTTCTTGCTTTCGCTACTTGGAGTTTTGGAGTTTAGGAGCATTGCGGCTGGCGGTGGAACGCCAGCCCTACCAGAAATGCAGAAATAGGGCTTCTTCCATTCTCCCAAACTCCAAGACTCCCCGCAGCGAAAGCAACCATACATCCTAGCCTCTGATCTTTGCCATAAGTTTCTGACCGGCCATTTTAAGTGCATCGCCGATGCTCATTGAGTTGGCCATCGTGTAGCCAATGAGCATCGAAAGCACCTTGGGCTGGAAGTATTCGCCAAGCCGCGTGAGGCGGTAGCGCCCCGGCTCGCTTTCCGTCCAGACGCATGCCGACGCCCAGTTCTTCACGATGGGCGTGTAGTCGACCTGCGGCATGGACGCCGGCTCGAACCATCCGTAGCCAAGCTGACCGGCGAGGGCGGTTCTGACGGACGCGGCAGGCGGAAGCTTCATGCACATTCCTATCGGCTTCAGGCCCTTTTCGACTTTCTCCAGGTAGTCCGCGAGGTCGCCCGTCTGCATGATCGACCAGCCGCCGACGCTTCCGCCCGCTCCGCATCCGAACGGAACCATCTCCGCCCCCGCCATCGCCCAGTGGTTGTAGAGGTTGCGCTCGAGCGCGTTGCGTCCGAAGTGCGTCGTCGAGAGCTGCTTCCATCCGGCGGAGACGAGGTAGTCGCACGCCTCTGCATGGCGGCGGATCCTCTCCTCTTCGCTCCACCTGCCCCCGCGCGAGTCGAACATCTTCTCGATGGGAGAGCCGGGGAATATCTTGAGCGAGTAGATGTCCACGCCATCAAGAGCGGAGTCGAGATGCGTCGTTTTGACGTTGCGCTCCATCCAGTCCGCCTGGGTCTGGCCAGGGAGTCCGTAGATAAGGTCCGCGACAAGCGCGGCGCGCTCGCCGCAGATTTCCTTGATGCGGGCGAGGCGCTCCAGAAGCTCCTCACGCGAGTTGCGGCGTCCGAGCAGGCGACGGAGTTCCGTCTCGAAGCTCTGTACGCCGAACGAGAACCGGTTCGCGCCGGAATCCACGCAGGCGCGGACGCGCTCGTCGTCGAAATTGTAGATGCGCCCCTCTATCGTGAACTCGACCTTGGGCGAGATCGTGAAGCGCTCGTGGAGGCGGGTGATGAGACGCCGCAGCTGGTCCGCCGTGAGCGCGGTCGGCGTGCCGCCGCCGAAGTACACGATGTCCACGGGACGCTTCGTGAACACGCCCTCGTCCGCGACGCGGTCGATCTCCTTGAGCAAATGCCGCGTGTAGTTCTCCATCGCCTCGTCGTCCGTCTGGTTGCGGTAGAATCCGCAGAAGGCGCAGCGCGCGATACAGAACGGCACATGAACGTAGAATACCAGCGGCGGGCGATCCCCCTCTCCGCCTGTCGCCTGCCGGCCGTCGCTTGTCCCCTGTTCCTCCTTGCCGAGGCTCTTCCACACTTTCTCGGTGTCGGGCTTTTCCTTGGGCGGATCGCCCATCATGCCGCCGTGCGGCGCTGACGCCTTCGCGGACAGCTTCTCGATTACCTTCGCCCTTTCCACGGGCAGTTCAAACGGTGCCGTTATCATCTATGACATCCTTTCAAGGGAATCTGGGTCGTTGGAATACTTCATTGCATCGGAAAGCGTAATGTGACGCTGGCGGACGAGCGACATGAGCGAGCCGTTCATCGTGACCATGCCCTGCTCGCCGCCGAGCTCTATGATGGACGGGAGCTGCCGCTCCTTCTTGTCGCGGATCGACGACTGCACTGCCTTGGTCGAGGTCATGATCTCCGCGCAGAGCGAACGCCCCGTGCCGTCGCTCCACGGGACTAGCTGCTGAGTGATCACGACCTTCAGGTTCGAGGCGAGCCGCTCGCGCGTCTGTTGCTGCTCCATCGCGTCGAACGCGCTTACGATGCGCGAGACCGTCTCCGCCGCGCCGCTCGTGTGCAGTGTCGCGAACGTGAGGTGCCCGGTCTCGGCGAGCGTAAGCGCGGCGTCCATCGACTCCCTGTCGCGCATTTCGCCCAGCAGAACGATGTCAGGGTCTTCGCGCAGCACGGACCTCAATGCGGCGTGGAAGCTCTGCGTGTCGCTTCCGACTTCGCGCTGCGAGACGAGGCACTTGGCGGACTTGTGGACGTACTCTACCGGATCCTCGATCGTGAACAGGTGCTCCTCGCGCGTCTTGTTTATGCGGTCGAGGATCGACGCGAGCGTCGTCGTCTTGCCGCTTCCCGTAGCTCCGGTCACAAGCACAAGCCCCTGCCGCATTGCGCAGATCTCCTCGAGAAGCGGAATCGGCAGCCCCAGCTCCTCGAAGTCAAAGAACCGATTCGGAAGGAGGCGAATCGCCCACGCTATTCTATCCGTCTTGTAGTAGACGTTGATCCTGATGCGCCGTCCGTCGACAGTAGTGTCCGCGCCGTCGAACTCCTTGCGGTCCTGGAAGTCCTCGAAGTTGCCGCGACCGATCAGCCGGGCCGTAAGCTCCCAGAACGGGGCGCCCACGAGCGCCACAGGGACACCAAACGTCCGAAGGCGTCCGTGGACCCGCAGCCGCGGCATGTCGCCTTCGCACCAGTGGAGGTCGGAGGCGTTGTCGAGCACCATTCGCTCGAAGAGCGGATTCAGCAGCTCGTCCGTCATTCCGCGTCTTTCCCGCCACCGCCGAAACGCGGCATCCATTCGAGGTCCACGCCTGCGTTCACGATCGTGTTCGTGGCGGAGGCATCCTCCTCGGCGAGGCGGGCCTCCGCGTTCGCCCGCCGCTGCGCGCGCGTCTTGTCGAGCGCCTCACGCACGTTGCGTCCGTCCTGCACGTTCTCCATCACGAAGTTCCGCGTCGCCACGTTCGCGCGCGACGGCGTGAGGACGACCGTCGGCTTGATGAGCACGACGAGCTCGTAGTCGCTTTCGCTGTGCGCCTTGTGGCGGAAGAGCGCGCCGAGGTAGGGGATGTCGCCGAGCCAGGGTATCTTGTAGAGGGTGTCGCTTTCCTCGTGCTGCATGAGGCCTCCGAGCGCGATCGTCTCGCCGTCCTTCGCGACAATTGACGAGGTGATCGTCTCGCGCTTGATGGGGGTCTCGTAGAAAGTCCCGGAAGACGTGTTGACCGCCCGCTCGTCAAGGGCGGTCGAGTTCTCCTGCATGATGCGGAGCGTCACCGTTCCGTCGGTGTGGACCTTGGGCGTGATGACGAGCGCGGTGCCGATGTTGCGCTCCTCGAAGTTGGACGTCGTGGCGGACTGTGACCCGATGCCGTCGCCCACGAGCGCGGTTCCCGCGGTGAAGCCCGTCTGCACGTATCGCGTGGTGCCGAGGAATATGCGCGACGCCTCGTAGTCGGCGACCATCAGACTCGGCGTTGCGAGGGCGCGCACCTTGCCCCTCGAGTCAAGCATGTTCAACCGCAGGGAATAGTGCTTGTTCAGGAGCTGGAAGATGGAGTGGTTCGGATAGAGCGCCGACTCCGCGATGTCCAGCCCGCTCAGCTCGGTCGCGATGGTGTCCTTCCCCACGTTGTACTTGATGTCGCCGCTGCCGTCCCTCGATCCGGTCACGGTGTACATCATGTCGCGGACCGACATGTTCTTGCTGAAGCCGCCGTCGAACGAGCCATACGAATGGCTCGAGTCGTTGAGCAGGAACCCGAGCTCCCGGTCCTTCGCGTCGGTGACGTCCAGCTGCAGCACGCGCACTTCGAGCAGCACCTGCGCCCGCGGGATGTCGAGCTGCCGGATGGTCTCCTTGATCTGGTTCAGCATCTCGCGGTCGGAGGAGCGGAGCACGATCGAGTTCGAACGGCGGACAATCGAGGCGAACACCATGCTCGGACGGAGCGTCCTGGGCGCGCCATCGGCCTCCGAGCCCTCGGACGAAGGCTCCCGCGGCATGAACTCGATCTGCGAATTGCGCTTGTCGATGCGCTCGATGTCGTCGTAGTAGCGGCGCACGTTCTCCATCCCGCGCTGGCTCTGGCTGTTGCGCCGTCCGGAGCTCCTGCCGCGGCCTGACGACGAAGACTTGCGCGACGACGAGCCGTCGCCGTCGATGATCGTCGAGCGGTTGGCCAGCTCGTCCATGCGCTCGAGCGCACGCGAGATGTCGCCGATCTCGTCGTCGTCGTCCTGGTCCGGCGCCATGTAGACGAGCATGTCGCGGTAGGCGTCCTGGATCGCGGCGGCGATGTCCTCGCAGCGCGGATAGGCAAGCGTGACGACCTCCACGAACTTCTTCTCCGAGAAGGCGTCGCCCTTTGTGAACTCGTCCAGCGTCAGTATGTAGATGATGCCGCTTTCGGGGTCTTCGCGGTACCAGAGGCCGTGTCCGTGGCAGACGGCCTTGAGCGCGGCGAGGCAGTCTATGTCCTTCAGGAAGATGCGCACCTTGACCTGCTAGGCCGAGTCGTTTTAGACAAGGTGCCTGCACCACGCCTCGCCGAGCATGCTCATCGCGTACTCTATCGGCGCGTCGCGGAACATGAACGACGAAATGACGGGGATGGCTTCGGCTTGCATCTCGGCGCGGGATGGCGCACTCCATCCAAGCATGACACACGCGACAAGCGACAGGCGACGTGCGGTTTTCATTTTACGCTTCACACTTTCCATTTTACGACTGCCTCGCTCACCAGTTCAGCCGGATCGTCTCGTCCGGACGCTTCTTGTTGTGGTAGACCTCTATGAACGTCGGCTCGATGTGCTTGACGTTCATGTAGAAGACAAACTTGCGCAGCTGCTCCTCGAGGTCGGCCTCCGCCGTTCCGCGCGCCGGCTGAATGGCGGGACGCGCCTGCGGCCTTCGTGATGCGACCGT
>JAFRJH010000171.1 GCA_017432385.1 Kiritimatiellia bacterium | reverse complement strand
CGCCGCCCACGACGACGATCTCGATGTTCGTCACATAATCGGGCGTCGTGAACGTGTATTCGCCCGCGCGGTACAGATGCACGAACTTGTTGTCGATGCGCATCAGCTCGCCGTCTGCCGCCGATGCATTGACGTTGCCGTTCGTGCGGAACGACCCAGTGTGCTCGCGCGTCTGACGCCTCTCGCCAGCCACCTCGTTTACCGCGCGGATGCGGAAGTTGTAGGGCATGTCCTGCTTGAGCCCGAACACGGGAATCGAGAACTTCGTGCCCGGCGTGGCGTCGGCCAACAGGATTGTCCAATCGTCCTCATCGGGCGGAATCTGACCGTCGGCCCAGAGCTGGTATTCGATCCAGCACGTCTTCGCGTCCTTGCCGCAGAACGTCACCGTGCCGGCGAACTGCACGTAGGCGTAGCTCACGTCGATGACCGTGGTCGGCATCCCATCACCCGTCTCCCAGACGACGACAGGGACGGGCGTGTCGTCGCCCTTGCTGACCGTGCCCTTTGTCACGAACCGCTTTTCCGGATCGTTCCACCATGTCGCCTGCATTGCCGAGTAGTATTCGGCCTTGATCCAGTCAGCCGAGCGCATCCCCTTGGAATAGCGGCACTCGTCGACCCAGCCGTTGAGCGCGCCGGTGCCGATCTGTTGTCCGCCGATGATGAGGCTTTCGTAATCGGCTGTCTCGTCGTTCGCGACCTGGTGGACATTGTGCGATTGAACACCTTCAAGCGTCACCCAACCCGTCGACTGCGGGACTCCGTTGAGATAGGCACGGAAGACCGTGTTGCTGTAAACGAACGTCCAGCAGGCCCATGAGGTGTGGCTGTAGCCGCTCACGTTGAAATGCGTATAGTCGCCCTTCGCCGTACTGCCGCTCCAGGCGCGGAGCTTGGTGTTGACATCTCCGTCCGTGTACTGGACGCCCCAGCCCTTGTCGGCGTCTTCGCGCTTACGCGCGACGAGGTACGCTCGACGCCACGAAGAAACATCTTGAGTGCGCCGGCGTCTTCGCGCTTACGCGCGACGAGGTACGCCCATCCGGGCTTGCCGTCCGCCAGCTTGCTCCAGCAGGAGTACGTGAACACGTTGCCGACGCTCGTGCGCAGAATGTCGTCGTGGTCGTTGATGAGGATGTGCCCGTAGGTCGAGGAAGTGCCGCTGTGCTGCGCCACGCGGCGCGCGTAGCCGATGCGTCCGCTGCTGTAGGCAAGCGAATTCGCGTGCGTCTCGCCGTTGAGTTTGTTGACCGTGGAGTCTTGGATCTGGACGATTCCGTCCCCTCTCTCGCTCATGTGCCACACGCCGACGTACCGCTCGAATGTATTGCCGGGGTCGGCAGGCGGATTGACGAGCGGGCTGCGGTAGCACATCGTGAACTTCGTCCCGTTTTTCATTTCCGGCAGGCGCACCCAGATGAGCGACATGCCGTTCGGATTCCACGTGTCGATCTCGTGCGGGATGACGCGCCCTTTCTCGTCCACAAACGCCATGTCCCTGCCGCCGGTATGGTAGAAGTCGTCGTAGCTGAATCCGTTGGTGTCATTCTTGCGGACTTCGACCAGCACCGGGAAGTTCGTGAGCGTCTCGGCGCCATCGTAGCCCGTCACGGTGAACGGAAGGTACCGTTCGAACTCCTTCACCACCCAGTAGGCGTCCGTACCGTCGTCATAGTACTGCGTTTCAGTCGAAACGGCACTCATCGTCTCGAACATGCCGGACACCTCCGCCGTTTCCTCGCCGTTGTCTCCGACCGCCTTGAACTTGTAGTGGTAGGTGCTGCCGTCGAGCACCGGAATGCTCTCGCTGCACGTGTCGTTCTCGACAAGGTTCCCCGAGAGCAACGTCCACGAAGTCGGCTCCGTCTCGCCGTCGATCCAGAGCTTGTACACGATGCGGCACGATGTCGAGTCGCCAAGGTCATGGACGGTGCCGCCGGCGACGACGTAGCCGTACGAGATGCGCGCGATGCCCGGCAGCTCGGCTCCAGCGGCCCACGTGACCGTAAGCTCGTCCCGCGTCGTGAACGTACCCGAAATCGGATCCGTCACCGCACCGCTGCTTCCTACGACGCGGAGCTTGTAGGAATAGCTCATGTGAACCGCCAGGCCAGAAACGGACACCGAAAAGGGCCCCGTCTGCAAAAGAGGCTCGCCCACCGTCGTCCACTCCTCTGGCTCCGTCTCGCCGTGCCAGAACTTGCCTTCGACAGTGACGGAGGCGGAACTGCCCATGTCGTTGAGCGTGCCGCCGATGACGGCAGTGTGCTCGAAAACGTTCGTTACACCGACCGTGTACATCTCCGCCCACGTCACATCAAGGCTGGTCGGGGTCGTAAATGTTCCCGAGACCACCTCCGTCTCGCCGCCGACGTCATCTACCGCACGGAGCTTGTAACTGTAGCTCGCACCATCCAGACAAGGAACCGAAACTTCAAATTCAGCGTGCAAGGCAAGATTCTCCACCAGATTGGTCCATCCAGTAGGCTCGCTCTCACCCTCTTTCCAGAACTTGCCCTGAATCACGCAGACCGTCGTATTCGAGCCAAAGCACGACACGACACCACCGACCACGGCAGCATGCAGGGTGACGTTCGTGACGCCTATCATTCCAGACGTCTCCGCCCATGCAACTGCCAACACGTCGGGCGGCGCAATCGTTACGAAGCTTTCGTTGTTGACCGTCTCGAAGTCGGCATTGATCCAGTCATCGCTCACGATGCCGGGCCTGAGACGCACCTCGTCCATCGAGCCGTTGAAGCGGCGACCCTTGCTGTTGGTTCCGTTCGGATTGTCCT
>JAFRJH010000170.1 GCA_017432385.1 Kiritimatiellia bacterium | reverse complement strand
GTCACCGAAGATCTCCGCGAACTCCTTGCCCACGCGCTGCATTCCGCCGCCGCCGTGCGTCTGGAAGAGGCAGACCTTCTTGCCCTTGAGCGCGTCCTTGTTCTGCGACACCCACGTGCGCACAGGCGGCGCCATCGTTCCCCACCAGTTCGGCGAGCCGACGAAGACGAGGTCGTACTTCGCGAGGTCGAGTCCCTCGATGGGCTTGATCGGACGCAGCTTCTTCCCGTAGCACTCAGGCTTCGCCTCGTCGCAGCACTTCTGGAAGTCGCCGTTGTACGGCGTCTCGGCCTTGATCTCGAAGAGGTCGGCGCCGGACTTCTTGGCGATCGTCTCGGCGGCGAAGCGCGTGTTCCCGCTCCATGAGAAATACACAACTGCACATTTCATTTTCTTCTCTCCTTGTTTTTCGGTTGATGGAAGGGGGGCGGCGGCATTGTTCGTGGTGGAGGTTTCGTTTGCCGAAGCCTCCTTCGAGCAGCCCAGTCCGAATACCGCCGCACCCGCGACGGCAAAAGTCTCCTTTACAAATTCCCTTCTGTTCATTGTTGTCCTCCTTTTGGTTTGTTGTAAATCTTGTCTCACGCATTGTCTCACGCAGAGGCGCTGAGAGGCCGAGAGCGCGGAGATTGTTCAAGTCGGTGTGTTGGTTGGTTCGGTGAATCCGTTGACGACTCTGGCATAGCCATCGACAAGTTTTTCCATGCCAAAGTTTATAAGCAATCCAAGCGGCAGATTCATTGCGACAAGATAGGTTTTGACTTGCTTGAGAAACAGAGGGTTCATTTTCTCAACGGCTTTGAGCTCCACGACAATCCGCCCATCCACAAACAAGTCTACTCTGAACGCATCTGCAAGAGTCACTCCCTCATATTCAAATGACACGGATTTCTGCCGCTCGACCGCATGTCCTCGCTTTATTAGCTCCGCTTCAAGCAACCTCTCGTAAACAGACTCGAGCATGCCTGGCCCAAACTTTCGATGGACCTTTATCGCCGCATCAAGGATATCACCTGTAATCTCATTTTCATTCATAGTCAAAAACCTCCTCTCTGCGCTCTCAGCCTCTCTCGGCACTCGCTTCGCTCGGCTTGGTCGCTTCCCTATGGGTCGCGCCCACCCTCAAGGGGCGGTTACGCGCCTCTGCGTGAGTCATAATGTACGGTGCGAGGAGGTTTGGCAGCTGGAGCTTGGCGAAGCGCCCGACCCACTCCTCCGGATCGAACTTCGTGTCGCTCATGCACCAGCACGTCATCATGCCGTAGAGCTCGCTCATGAAAAGATGCACAAGCGTCTCGACGGGCGTGCTCTTTTTCAGAGACCCGTCCTTCACCGCGTCGTTGAGAAAATCCGTCAGGTGCTTGTGGTCATATGCGTACTTGCCGCCGCACATGTCTCCCGGAGAGTCGGAAGGGTTGATCACCTCGCGCACCCACTGGCGGCAAAGCTCCACGCCGCCGCACGTGACGCCCTCCATAAAGCCCTTGAAGTAGAACGCCAGCTTCTCGACGATCGTGCCCTTGTGCTCGCGCGCCTTGCGGTCCACGTCGCTGAACCACTCCTTGCAGCACTCGAAGATGATTTCCTCCTTGCGCCTGAAATAGACGTAGAAGGTTCCCTTCGCCACTCCGCAGGCGTGCGTGATGTCCTCGACGGACACGTTGGCGAACCCCTTCTCCTCGATGAGCGAACACGCCGTCGTGTATATCTTCCGGCGCGTCTCCCGCGCGATTTCCTGCCGCTTTGTCACGTGAAGCCCTCCCGTGGTAAATTACAGACCTCGCCATTGTACCACATCGCCGATCGCAGGTCAATGACCCGCAGTCAATTATATTCGCGGGCTTCTCGCCGCTCCGCCTCCGTTCGTGGTATAATGTCCGCAGGAGGAGGATTGCCATGAACGGGGAATACGCCATGAACCGCGGGCGGCGCGCCGCCGCCCTTTTCGCAGCCACGACGCTCGCGCTCTGCGCCGCAGCGGCAACGAGCCTGGGCGGCGGACCGTACACGCTCGACTGGAGCGACGAGTTCGACGGGGCGAGCCTCGACACTAACCGGTGGAGCCGCTGCGTGCGCGGCACCCCGGACTGGAAGAAGCACATGTCGACGCGGGCCGACCTCGTCGAGGTGAAAGACGGATCCCTCGTCATGTGGGGCGTCGCGAACAAGGACAGGAAGGCCGACCCGCGTCCGTACCTCACCGGCGGCGTCGAGAGCAGGCACAAGGGGACGATGGGCCTCGGCAGGGTGGAGATGCGCGTCAAGTTCGAGGACCACCAGAAAGGGGCGTGGCCGGCACTCTGGATGTGCGGGGAGCTGCGGGACGAGCGCGGACGCGGCTGGCCGTGGAACGGCGAAATCGACATCGTCGAGCGCCTGAACGACGACCCCTTCGTCTACCAGACCGCCCATTCCGCGTGGACGGTCGTGAAGAAGCACACGAAGGACCCTCCGCAGCAGGGCAAGGCCGACATTCGGAAAGGCGAATGGAACGTCTACGGATTCGAAATAACCGTGACGAACCTAGTCTGGAGCATCAACGGCAAGGAGACCTTCCACTATCCGAAGACGGACTGCGGAGACCCGTCGCAGTGGCCATTCGACAAGCCGTTCTTCTTCATCCTCGACATGCAGCTCGGCGGAAGCTGGGTCGGCGAGGTTGACGAGTCCACCCTCCCGGTCAGGATGTACATCGACTGGATCCGCGTCTACAAGAGGAAGGACGCCGCGGAGCACTCCACCTCCTTTTAGACGTATAGAACGCGCTGAACCGGTCAATGCAACCGCTTCAATGCCGCAAGACCCCTCTTGTCATGCTCGGGGATGCTGCAGTGCGGGACGAACCCGTCGCCCTCCTTCGACAGGGAATAGACACCGCCCGCCTGGCATTTCGGAAGGATCCTGAAGTAACCGGGGCCGACAAGGCCATCAAGCGTCGGATCCTCGCCAGGATGGGCGGACGACCAGACTTCGGCGGCCGCGGCCAACTGCTTGAGATTTGCCACGCACGCCTCGACGGAAGTCACCCCGCGGCGTGGGACAAGCTCTCCGTCGGCATAGCGGTAGAACGAGCGCAGATACACGACGACGAGAAGCACGATCGCCGCAAGCACCACGATTTCCACAATGCCCTTTGCCTTCTTCAATTCCTGCCTCCTTTCAAATCCGCCGCGCGGCCATCACTTTAGGCGGCCGGCCGGCGTTAGGAAATACGTGTCGGGTGCGGGGCTCGGAACGCGGCCGCCGAAGAGCTCCTTGGGCGTCTTGCTCCTGGTCTTCACCGAATAGACGCCGAAGCCTTGTGACTCCCATGTCTCCTCGGCACAGACGAACTTGACTTGTCCGTTCCGCAGCACAACCACCGGCTCGGTATATCTAATAAGGCATCTTTCTCTATGATGAAACTCGACCGAGGACAGATCACCCTTTGGGTCTAGCAGCTGTTCGACATCAACTCCGTCCGTGACGATGACAGGAAAATCGTCGTCGTCAGGCGGATTAACTGCAATGCACCACGACTGCGACATCCAGGAGCTTTCCGCCTTGTCGCCGAGAAGCCTTTGGACAAACTGCTTGGAGTCCTGGCAGGACGCTGGATCAACCCATACCGAACCAGATGCGCGGAGTGAGTCGTTCTGCAGCATCCGGTTGTGCAGGTCCCTTGCCTCGTGTATCTCACGGTAAAGCGTAATGTTCTTGAAGAAGTTAGTGGAGGGAAGCAGCATGGCGAGCAGCAACAGCAGGCAAATGAGTCAGAGCACAACCCTTAGTCGCGGATGTCCCTTTTTGCGGCATGATCTCGCCTCCGCAGCCCATCTCCTCGAAGACGGTAGCAGAAGGAGCGCTGCCGGCGCAATGGCCAGGATGGACATGACGGCAATGACGGAGACGAGCGCAATGGAGACGCTGCCTTCTTTGGCCATACCGACATACAGATCGATGTACGAAACCCAGACAACCCATGAGGCAATAGCTAAAATGGGCATCCAAAACCACACGAAACGACCGTGCCGCACACACATCACCATGCCCATGCCGAGGAAAAACACCAGGCCCGCAACGACTAACAGCGGCAAGACGAAATTAATGCCACCCATGAGCACTGAAGCAATCAGTACTGTGCAAAGCAATGCAATTACAAGCGCGCGGCATGTCTTCGCTAACATCTCCACAATCCGCACGCCGGCCGGCGGACGACTGCATTCCGTCTCGGCTGCCTCGTCGTGTTTCGTTTCTTCGTCCATAGTTCTCCTCAGGTCTTAGGGCTATCGAATTTTGCCGTGGCTGGACTTTCTGCATTCAGCTGCCGGTAGCACTCGTAGGCGGCGATCGAGACGGCGTTGGCGAGGTTGATGCTGCGCGCGTGCTCGCCGGGCATCGGGATGCGGAAAAGCGACTCGCGGTAGCGTTCGTAGAAGTCCTTCGGGAGCCCCGACGACTCGTTGCCGAACACCAGCGCGTCGCCTGGCTCGAAGCGGCAGTCGTAGAGCGACTTCTCGCCGTGCGTCGAGAGGAAGCGGAATCGCCGGGGACGGGCGGACGCGAGATAGTCCTCCCACGTGTCGTGCAGCCCGAGGTCGAGGTGCGGCCAGTAGTCGAGCCCCGCCCGCGCGACATAGCGGTCGTCCAGCGCGAAGCCGAGCGGCCGCACAAGATGGAGCGGCACGCCAAGGCCGACGCAGAGCCGTCCGACTGCGCCTGTGTTGTGCGGTATCTCGGGCCGCAGGAGAACTATAGAGAAGTCCATGCGATTCCTCCCCGGGCGCCGCGCGTTAACACGTCCGCCCCGTCTGCGCCCCTCCGTCCACGATCATCGCGACAGCACGCGCGGGCTGCGGATCGGGAAAGGATGGACGATACATCTCGGGAGTTTCCTCCTCCGCGTAGACGAAGAGGACGGGCCCCGGCTGCATCGAAGCCTCAAGAAGCCCCATCTCGTAGGAATCCGGGCCTGCGGCGACCGCCGTGTAGGGCGCCTTGTCGCCGAGCAGGAGCGAGAGGTGTCCGGGCGCGGCGTTGTGGACCGAGTTCGAGAACCCCGCGGGGCTCATCTCCCCCTCGTCGTGCATCTGGCGCATGAGCTTCAGCGTGGTGCCGATCTCTCCCCAGCGGCTCGCGAAGACGACCGGCATGCCGACTGGGCCGGACGGCAGTCCCCGAGACTCCGCGTACTGTTCCAGCGTACGGTGCGCGACCGCAATCGCCGCCTTCTCCACCATCGTCAGGCGGCGGCGCTCCATCGGCGGGACGAACGAGACGTCGGGCCTCGGGCTCTCCTCGGTCGCCCGCCACTCTGTCCTGAAAAGGGCATTCATACCTTCACCCAGACATTCCCCGACTTGTCGGACTTCAGCGCGGCCTCGACGAGGCGCATCGTCCGCACGCCCTCGCGAGCGCCGGGGAAGTCGTGCGGCTTCCTGTCGCGCACGGCCGCGCAGAACTCGTCATAGATGTTCGCGAACGCCTCGATGAACCCCTCGTGGTGCCCGGCCGGCGTGCGCGTGGCGCGCACCGACGCGGCGGACGCCGCCTCCATGTACGGCGCCCTGCGCTTGTATATCCGCTCCGGCTCGAAGGGGCTCTTCACCGAAAGGTAGTTCGGCGCCTCCTGGTTCCAATAGAGCGACGCCTTGTCGCCGTAGACGCGGAGACGGACGCCGTTCTCCTCGCCCGTCGCAACCTTGGAGACCACCATGGCGGCCTTTGCCGACCTGCCGAGCCGCATGAGGATCGAGGCGTCGTCGTCGAGCCTGTTTCCCGGCGCGAAGGACGAGAGGTCCGCGAGGAGCGACTTCACCTCCAGCCCGGTCACGTACTCTATCATGTGGAAGCCGTGGACGCCGATGTCCGCGACGACGCAGCTCGGCCCGGAGCGGCGCGGGTCCATCTTCCAGGCGTTGCGCCTGTCGAGGGGCATGGAGAAATCGATCTTTCGGAACGAACCCTGCAGATATTCGAGGACGACCTTGTCGATCCTTCCCAGTTCGCCTTTCGCGACGAGGTCGCGCGCGAGCTTGAGCATGGGGAAGCCGGAGTACGTGAACGGGATGCCGAGGACGCGGCGCTTCCGCCGCGCGAGGCGCTCCAGCTCCGTCGCCTCCGCGAGGGTCAGCGAAAGCGGCTTCTCGCACATCACGTCGAACCCGGCCTCGAGCGCGGCCTTCGCGATCCCGTAGTGGGAGTCGTTGGGCGTGCAGACGGCGATGAAGTCGGCGACGCCCTTCACGCGCCGCAGCAGATCGCGCCAGTCTTCGCCGTGGGAGTAGCAGCCGTCCACGAGATCGGCGAGGTCGTCCATCCTGATCGCCATGCGGTGTATCGGCCCTATGAACGAGCCCTTCCCGCCGCCGACCATCGCGTACTTCAGCCTCTTCTCCATCACATCCTCCCGCTCAGCGCGTCAATGAGGTCGCATAGCCGCTTGTAGCACATCCCGAGGTCGTCGTTGGTCACCTGGAACATGTACTCGCCCGCACGCGCCATCTCGCCCTCCGCGTTGGCGAGGCGGCGCTCGATCACCTCGCGCGAATCGGTCCCGCGGCGCTCCAGGCGCGCGCGAAGCTCCTCCATCGACGGCGGGTTCACGAAGATGTCGACGTAGCCGATCTTGAGCGGATCCGTGTTCGGAAGCGCACGGACGCGCTCGCGCACCTTCGCCGCGCCCTGCACGTCGATGTCGAGTATCATCGAGTTGCCCTCGGAAAGGACCTCCTCGATCGGGGCCCTGAGCGTGCCGTAGTAGTTGTCGTGCACCTTCGCGTACTCGATGAACGCATCCTGGGCTATGAGCTCCTCGAATCGCTCCTTCGTCTTGAAGTGGTAGTCCAGCCCGTCCTCCTCCTCGCCGCGCGGTGCGCGCGTTGTGCACGAAATCGAGTACACTAGGTCGTGGTACTCCTGGAGCAGCATGTCTATGAGCGTGGACTTCCCGCAGCCCGAGGGCGCGGACATGACTATGAAAAGCGGCTTTGTCTTCATCGGCGATAGTATACCAAATCCCCGCCCGCGGCGAAACCGCCGCGGAGCGGCGCGATCGGCACCTCGAACGAGAACTGGCGGCGCGGGTTCGCGACGAGCGAGCCGTCGGCGGAGACCTTGGCGCGCGAGTAGACGCAGAACGACGCGGCGGTATCGCCGATCTCGACGACGGCGAAGGCGGCGGACGCGTTCGTCACGGTGCCGCAGTTGACGTCCGCCATGCGCCCGAAGCGCGCGAACGGCCAGCGGGAGTTGTGCTCGTGTCCGTTGATGAACAGGTCGCATCCGCACTTCTCCGCGAGGTCTAGGAGCCGGCGCCGGTTGTCGTTCATCCTGTTCTCCTGGCAGGCGTCGACGATCGGGTGGATGAAGTCGCGGCTCCTGGGCGCGATCGCCCAGTGGCAGAAGAGGACGATGTGGCGGCAGGCAGGGTCGGCCGAGGCGGCCTTCATCTCGCGCTCGACGAAGGCCATCGTCTCGTCGGAGATCGCGCCGGTCGAGTTGTACTTGTCGCCTGGCCGGGGCTTGAGCCCGACGTACATCGCGAAGAACGCGATGAAGCGGGTGTCGCCGGCCGTGAACGCGCAGTCGCGGTAGAAGTCGCGCACCCCTGTGTCGTGGTTGCCCTGGATCGCGATCGCGCGCGAGACGAGGGGCGGCGGGACGACGTCGAACGGCTTGTCGCCCTTTCCGAGGTTCTCGCGGCTCGTCCACGGCGCGGCGGCGAAGCGGAAGGACGAGAGATCCTCCCCCTTCGACTTCGCGTGGACGTCGAGCGAGTCCAGGGTGCGGTTCCAGATGGCGAGCTCGGCTTCAAGCTCCGCCTGCTCGCGAGTGTAGCCGGTGTTGAGCTGGTCGCCGCAGAAGAAGGCGAAGTCGACGTCTCGGCAGACCGGGTCGGAGTTGATGAACTCGTATGTCTTCACGAGCGCGGCGTGGTTCCCCGGACGCCAGCAGGTGTACACCTCGCGCCCCCGCTCCATGAAGTCGCGCTCGACGTGCGTGTCGCTCATGAAGAGGAAGCGGACGGGCCGCCGCGCCGCGGAAACGCCGCGGCAGCCGGCGAGCGC
>JAFRJH010000169.1 GCA_017432385.1 Kiritimatiellia bacterium | reverse complement strand
CGCTAAGAGTCGAAACGACTGAGCGACTCCCCCGTGTTTTGCATTCCTCGGCATTATACCAAATCCCCTCTGTCCGTGCGACCGTCCTGCGCAGGCTTCTGCATCCCTGTTGCGAAACCGACAGAAAAAAGACAGGCCGCCGGACCTTCCGGCGGCCTGTCTTTCGCTGGGCTGGAACGCCCTCAGTTGAGCTCCATGCGTCCGCGGCGCGAACGGTTGCGGATGCGGGCACGCTGGGATTTCTTGCGCGCCTTGACGCAGGGCTTCTCGAAGTAGCGCTGGTCGCGGATCGTCTTGAGGAGACCCTCCTTGTCGAGGATCTTCTTCATGCGCTTGAGACCGCGCTCGACGGACTCGCCCTTCTTGAGCTTCAGAACGATTGCCATATCACTTCACCTCCTTCGCCGGCTCTTTCTCGGCAGCGGGCTCGGCGACCTCGGCCGCGGTGACCCACTGGAGGATGCACATCTCAGCCGCGTCGCCCCTGCGGGTTCCGAGCTTGATGATGCGCGTGTAACCGCCCTTGCGATCCTTCATCGCGGGGGCGATCTTCTCGAAGAGCTTCTTCACGGCGGCCGGCTGCACGAGGCGGCTGGAGGCGAGGCGGCGGGCCGCGAGATCGCCCTTCTTGGCGATCGTCACGATCTTGTCCGCGTCTTTGCGCGCTTCCTTGGCCTTCGGCAGGGTCGTCTTGATCGACTCCGCGAGGATGAGGTTGGTGACGAGGCTCTTCATGAGCATCTTGCGATGCTCCATGGAGCGCCCGAACTTCTTCATGACTCTCTGATGACGCATTTTCTAAACTCCAATCTTACTTCTTGCTCTCGAGCAGGTCGGCGTCGAACTTGTAGCCGAGGGAAAGACCCAGCTGGACGAGCTTCGCCTTGATTTCGGTGAGCGACTTCTTGCCGAAGTTGCGGTACTTGAGCATGTCGGCCTCGGTCTTCGAGGCGAGCTCGCCGACGGTCGAGATGTTCGCGTTGTTGAGGCAGTTGGCTGCGCGGACGCTGAGCTCGATTTCGTTGACGGACATGTTCAGGAGCTTCCTGAGGCGCTCGCGCTCGTCGGCATCCTTCTTCTCCGTGTCCTCGAACTCGAGGCTCTCCTCGCCGGCCCAGTCGACGAACACGTCGAGGTGGCGGCGGAGGACCGCCGCGGCGGTCTTGAGGGCATCCTCTGGGTCGATGCGTCCGTCCGTCCAGACGTCGAGGACAAGCTTCTCGTAGTCGGTGCGCTGACCGACGCGGGTGTTCTCAACGAGGAAGTTGACGCGGGTTACGGGGGAGAAGATCGAGTCAATCGCGATCTTGCCGATCTCCTGGTCGGGCTTCTTGTTGCCGTCGGCGAGACAGAAGCCGCGCCCCGTGCGGACGTCGCACTCCATCTCCAGGACCCCGTCGACGTCGAGCGTCGCGATCTCCTGGCGGGGGTTGAGGACGACGACGTTGTTCGCCTCCGCGAAATCCGCCGCCGTCACGGTGCAGGGGCCCTTGGCCCTCAGCGTGATGGTCTGCTGCTCGCGGGAGTACGTCTTGAGGAGAACGCGCTTCAGGTTGAGGATGATGTCGGTGACATCCTCCGCGCAGCCCGGGATGGTCGAGAACTCGTGACTCACGCCCTTGATCTTCACGGACGAGATCGCCGCGCCCTCTATCGAGGACAGAAGGACGCGACGAAGCGAGTTGCCGATCGTCCGAGCGTAACCGATTTCGAAAGGCTCCGCCGTGAAACGGCAGTAGGTCGCAGTCGCCGTGGACTCGTCCTTCTGGACGCCCTTCGGCATTTCGAACCGGCTCAAACGGATAGGCATTGGTTACCTCCCTTGGAAAGTTGATGAGGAATACGGATTAACGAGAGTAGAGTTCGACGATCGCCTGCTCATCGACGATCGGCGCAATCTGCTCGCGCGTAGGCACCGCAATGACCTCGGCGCGCAGGGTAGCGCGGTCGAAGCTCATCCACACGGGAAGCTGGGCGCCAGTCGCGGCCTCGACGGACACGTTCGCGGCCTTCTTGGAGCGCTCGGCGTCCTTGACCGTGACCACGTCGCCGACCTTGAGGACCATCGACGGAATCGCCGCCTTGCGTCCATTGACGAGAACGTGCCCGTGAAGGACGAACTGGCGCGCCGCACGGCGGCTCGGAGCGAGGCCGAGGCGGTAGGCGATGTTGTCGAGCCTCATCTCGAGGCGCTGGAGAAGGTTCTCGCCGGTGATGCCCTCCTTGCGGAGCGCCTCCTCGAAGAACCTGTGGAACTGCAGCTCGCCCATGCCGTACTGACGACGCAGCGACTGCTTCTGGCGGAGCTGCGAACCGTACTCGGACATCTTCTTGGCGCGGCGGCCGACATGCATGCCTGGGGCGCCCGTACCCTGCTCGATCGGGCACTTCGCCATATAGCAGCGCGCACCCTTGAGGAAGAGCTTCTGCCCCTCGCGGCGGCACTGACGACAAACGGGACCTGTGTAACGACCCATGATTAAACCCTCCTGCGCTTGCGTGCACGGCAGCCGTTGTGGGGAACGGGAGTCGTATCGGTGATCTGAGTGACGCGGATGCCCGCCGCCTGAATCGCGCGGACCGCGCTCTCGCGGCCGGCTCCGGCGCCCTGCATCCTCACTTCGCACTCGTGCATGCCCTTCGCGACCGCGGTGCGGGCCGCGTCCTGCGCGACCATCGTCGCGGCGAACGCCGTCGACTTGCGGCTGCCCTTGAAGCCCGCCTTGCCGGCCGAGCTCCAGGAAATCACGCCGCCGCGCGCGTCGGCGATGGAGACCTGCGTGTTGTTGAAGGTCGAACGGATGAACGCGATCCCCGCGGGAATCGACTTGCCGCCCTTCTTGGCCTTCGCGACCTCGCCCTCCGCCGCGGGAGCCGCGGCGTCCGCGGCCGGAGCGGCCGGGGCGACCTCATTCTTCACTTCTTCGCTCATGTTCTAAAGCTCCTTAACGACCGGCCTGCTTGGGCATGGCGATCGAGACGCGCTTGCCGCCCTTGCGGGTGCGGGCGTTCGTCTTCGTGCGCTGGCCGCGGACGGGAAGACCCTTCTTGTGGCGGAGACCGCGGTACGACCCGATCGAAATCAGGCGGCGGATGTTCTGCGACACCTCGCGGCGGAGGTCGCCCTCGACGCGGTAGTGCTCCTGGATGTACGTCGTGATCGCGTGGATCTCGTCCTGCGTGACGTCGTCGGCCTTCTTGGCGGGGTCGACCTTGCAAGCCGCCAAAACGTCGTCTGAGCGTTTCGGCCCAATACCGTGGATGTAACGGAGCGCGAAGCGGATGTGCTTCTTGCCCGGGATATCCACACCCATCATTCTAGGCATAGTTTGTTTTTCCTCTTCTCTTTCTTAACCCTGACGCTGCTTGTGGCGCGGATTCGTGCAGATCACCCGCACAACGCCTTTACGGCGGATAATGCGGCAGTTCTCGCAAATGCGACGAACAGAACTACGTACTTTCATTGTTGATTTACTCTTTAGAGTGGTCGAATGAGTGCATATTTTATCATATTTGGCGCTTAGCGCGCAAGGGGGTAAATTAACAAATTTCATCCCACTAAATCCGCGCGAGCCTGCATTGACTCCAATGCAGGCGATATGATATAATTTTCGATGTTTCAGGGAATTATGGAACTGTTCATTTTGCGGAAACCCATGCAAAATTAGACGGTATCCATAATTTTTCTGCAGATATGCGCGACTGTAGCTCAATTGGATAGAGCGTTGGCCTCCGAAGCCGAAGGTTGCTGGTTCGATCCCAGTCAGTCGCACCACGTCACCATTCCGAAACTGGGCGGCGGGCGGCTTTTTTCTCCGAATGCGCGTGCTTGTCGTCCAGCATCTTCTGCTTCTGGCGGCGGCTGCGGCGGCGCTTCTGGCGGCGAATCTTCTCGGCCTTCTGGCGCGCAGCCGATTTTCGCCTCCTCTCCCGGTCGAGAATCTCTTCTGCGAGCATCCGGCGCGCAAGCCACCGATTCGTTTCGCGGCTGCGGGTCTCGCCGCACTTCACCATGATTCCGCTGGGGGCGTGCGACAGCCGGACGACGCTCGAGGTCTTGTTGGTCTTCTGTCCGCCGGGCCCGCCGCCCAGGATGAAGCTCTCCTCCAGGTCATCCTCGAAGACGGACGCCTCGTCCATCAGCTCGCGGATGCGCGCAACCGTCTCGGGCGAAATCACCGCCGCTCCCCTTCTTCCCGGTCCGCAAGATCCCTCCGCTCCCTGCGCGCCCTGGCGCCGACGACGAAGCGCTTCACGGCGAAGTAGGTCACCGGCGTCATGATGATCGCGAGCAGGAACCCGCCGAGGAAGAACGACGCCATGACCTCCGCGCCGAGGCGCCGGACCGCGTGCCACGACCACTCCGTCGCCGCCAGCTTGGAGTAGGTGAGCGAGCCGCCGAAGAGCAGCCTGTTGACGACAAACGTCTGGGCGGGGTAGATGAAGAAGATCGACACGGGGTTCGTGATGAGCGTCCCGAGCGTCGCGCCGATCTTGCTCACGCGCATCATCATCGCAAGCGGAATCGATATCAGCAGCTGGAGCCCGAACGGAACGGCGCATCCGACGAACACGCCGAGCGCCCAGCCCGCGGCGACGTCTTCCGGAGGAAGACGGTCGCGGATCATCTTGCGCTTGAGAAACCTGAAGTATCCCGACAGGCTCACTTCACCGAATGGACGAAGAGGCCGGAGCGGAGCTTGGGTTCGAACCAGGTCGACTTGGGCGGCATGATCGCCCCGGCATCGGCAATCGCCATCATCTCCTCGACCGTGACCGGCTCCATGGCGAACGCAACGGCGGCCGCGCCGGAATCGACCTTCGACTCCAGCTCCGCGTCGCCGCGGATTCCGCCGACGAAGGAGATGCGCTGGCTCGTGCGCGGATCGGCGATGCCGAGGACGGGCGCGAGCAGGCGGTCCTGCAGATAGCTCACGTCGAGCGCAGAGACGACATCCGCCCCGGACGGAATGTCCCACGACAGGTCGGTCCACTTCCCGCGGAAGTACATGCGGCAGTTGCGCGAGCCCTTCCTGCCTATCTCGAAATTCTCGCTGAGCCGCGACATGAATTCGTAGTCCGACAGTCCGTTGAGGTCGGCGACAAGCCTGTTGTAGGAGAGTATCTTGAGCTGGCTCGCCGGGAAGATGGTCGCCATGAACCAGCGGCTCTCGCCCTCGAAGCCGCGCTCCTTCGCGTAGCGCGAGGCCGCAGCGCTGCGGTGGTGGCCGTCGGCGATGTACGCGACCGGTATGCGGGCGAAGAGCTCCTGGAGCTCGTCGGCGGTGCAGCTGGAAGCGGGCGCGATGCGCCACACGGTGTGGCCGATGCCGTCGGGCGCGACGAAGTCGTAGAGCGGCGCCTCGCGGCACGCCGCGGCGACAATCTCGTCGATCGCCCTGTCGTCGCGGTAGGTGAGGAAGGCCGGGCCCGTGTGCGCCTCGAGCGTCTCGATGTGGCGCGTACGGTCGTCCTCCTTGTCCTTTCTGGTCTTCTCGTGCTGCTTGAGGACGCCCGAGAGGTAGTCCTTCGTGTCGAAGGTGGCGACGATGCCGGTCTGCCGGTGCTCGCCCCAGGTCTGGCGGTAGGCGTAGAACGCCGGCTCGGCATCCTGCACAAGGACGCCGTCCGCAATCAGGCGGTCAAGCGCGCGCCGCGCCTGCGCGTACGCCTCGGGCGACGAACACTCCGTTCCGTCGGGGAGGTCGATCTCGGGGCGGGACACGTGGAGAAAGCTCTTGGGATTCCCCGCCGCAAGGGCCTTCGCCTCCGCGGTGTCGACCACGTCATAAGGAACGGACGCGACCGAAGCCGCGTCCTTCTCGTTTGGCCGGATGGCCGCAAACGGATGTATGTTCATCGTATCAGAATCCGACGTTGAGGATGGGGCAGAACTGGAGCTCCGCATCGCGGATCACGTTCACGAGACCGAGCTGGAACCCGTAGAGCTCCTCGCAGCGGTTGATGAGGCCGATCTGCGCGCCGTAGCCCTGGCCGGCCGTGTTGACGAGACCCGCCTGGGCGCCGCGGAACGAACCCGCCTCGTTCCAGAGACCGATCTGGACGCCAAAGAGGTCGGCGGAGTGGGCCGTGTTGTAGATGCCTATCTGGACGCCGGAGAGCTCGTCCTTGACGTCGTTGCGCAGAAGGCTGCACATGAAGCCCTCGAAGTACTGCGCGCGGCCCCAGAGGCCGACGTCGAAGCCGGTGACGCTCTCCTGCCTCGTGGAGAAGGGAATCGTTATGCGGAGGCCCACGACGTCGGGCGCCTGCGCAGCGGAGGGTATCTCGCACACCGCGATGTAGGCGGGCCACACGCCGACCTGCTTGCGCGGCTGCTCGACAACATCGTTGGACACGATGTCGGTGGGCGTCAGATCCGCCTCTTCTTCCTTCTCCTGCGCGCTGGCGGCGATGGCAAGCGCGGCGACTGCGACGGAAAGCAATTTCTTCATTGTGCGAGACTCCTAGTAATTGTGTATGGGTAGATTATATGATTTTATCCGTGAATTTGCAAGTGTCAAGAGAGGGTAACTTTTCGAATGACCACAGGCTCCTCCGGGACGTTCTGGTACGGGCCGCTGAACCCGGTGCGGACCTTGGCGATCCTGTCCACCACCTCCATTCCGTCGGTGACCCTGCCGAATACCGCGTACCCGAAGCCCTGCTGGGTGGGCGAGGTGAAGTCGAGGAACCCGTTGTCGACCAGGTTGATGAAGAACTGGCTCGTCGCCGAGTCCACCACCATCGTGCGGGCCATCGCGATCGTCCCGCGCGAGTTCTTCATCCCGTTCATGGCCTCGTTGCGTATGGGCGCGCGCGTCGCCTTCTGGTTCATGTCGCGGGTGAACCCGCCGCCCTGGATCATGAATCCGTCGATGACGCGGTGGAAGATCGTCCCGTCGTAGAACCCCTCCTTCGCGTACTCGACGAAGTTGCGCACCGTCTCCGGCGCCTTCTCCGCATCGAGCTCGACCGTGATCGTGCCCATGCTCGTCTCCATCGTAGCCTTCATTTCGCAACCTCCTCGAATGCCCTTGAAATCCTGAGAAGCCTCTCCTCCTCGAATCCGCCGCAGATGAACTGCACGCCGACGGGGAGCTTCGTGTCGCGCGTGAAGCCGGCGGGCACCGACGACGCGCAGACGCCCGCGAGCGAGGACGGAATCGTGAACAGGTCGTTCAGGTACATCGTGAGCGGGTCCTGCAGCTCGCCGATCCTGAAAGCCGGCGTCGGCGCGCAGGGCGTAAGCAGCGCGTCGCACTTGGCAAACGCCTCGTCGAAGTCGCGCTTGATGAGCGTCCTCACCTTCTGCGCCCGCCCGTAGTATGCGTCGTAGTAGCCGCTCGAGAGGACGTACGTGCCCATGATGATGCGGCGCTTCACCTCGGGGCCGAAGCCCTCTGCCCGCGACTTCGTGTCGAGGGAGAAGACGTCCTTGGCCTCCGCCGAGCGGTGCCCGTAGCGGACGCCGTCGAACCTCGCGAGGTTGGCGCTCGCCTCCGCAGGGGCGATGATGTAGTAGACCGCCATCGCGTATCCGGTGTGCGGGAGCGAGACCTCGACGAGCTCCGCGCCCGCCGCCTCGCACTTCGCGATCGCCTCGTCGGTGATGCGCCTGACCTCCGGATCCACGCCCTCCACGTCGAGATACTCCTTCGCGATGCCGATCCTGACGCCCTCCATCGACGCGCCCTCCAGGGCCTTCGCGTAGTCCGGCACGGGATCCTCCGGCGTCGTGCCGTCCATCTCGTCGTGCCCCGCGATCGCGCCCAGGAGGATCGCCGCGTCCTCGACGGACTTCGCCATCGGCCCGACCTGGTCGAGGGAGCTCGCGAACGCCGTGACGCCATAGCGGCTCACGCGCCCGTAGCTCGGCTTCACGCCCACGCAGTTGCAGAAGCTCGCCGGCTGGCGGATCGACCCGCCCGTGTCCGTGCCGAGCGCCGCGATGCAGAGGTTCCCGCCCACGGCCGCCGCGCTCCCGCCGGACGAGCCGCCGGGGACGCGCGTGGGGTCGTAGGGGTTGCGCGTCACGCCGAGGCCCGAGTTCTCGGTCGACGAACCCATCGCGAACTCGTCCATGTTGACGCGCCCCGCCGGGATGAACCCCCTCGCCTTCATGTTGCGTATCACCGTGGCGTCGTATGGAGAGACGTAGCCCTTCAGCATCTTCGACGCGCATGTGCAGGGCTGCCCCTCGACGTTGATGAGGTCCTTGACCGCCACGGGGACCGCCTTCGGGTTCGCCTTCGCGAGCGCAAGCGCCTGCTCTTCGTCGAACGTGAGGTACGCGCCTATCTCCCCGTTCTTCGCGCGCCAGCGGTCGATGACGGACCGCACGAGGTCCGTCGACGTGAACTCGCCCTTCGCGAGTCCGTCCTGCGCCTGCCTGATTCCGAGTTCGTATAGTTCCATTTCAGCCTTTAGCCAGTTCGTGATTGCTAGATTATAGCAAAAACCGGCCGTCCTGTGTCGCCTCATCGGGCGGGAGGCTCAGCGCGCGCCGAACCTGTAGACGGTCTCGCTCCGGAATGTCTCGCCGGGGCGAAGGACGGTAGTCGGGAATTCGGGGTGGTTGGGCGAGTCGGGGTAGTGCTGGGTCTCGAGCGCGACGCCGGCGCACGGACAGAGCGTCCTGCCCTTCTCCTTCGCGGGGAGGCCAGTCGTCATGTCCTGCGCCGTGTACACCTGCAGACAGGGCTCGGTAGTCCATATCTCCAGAACCCGGCCCGACACGGGATCGCTCAGCTCGCAGGCGGGCTTCATCTCGCCGCCGGCGCCGTTCAGGACGAAGTTGTGGTCGTACCAGCCGCCCGTCGCCCTGAGCTCCGGCAGCGCCGCCATGCGGTCCGCCATCGAACCGATGGCGCGCGGCCTGCGGAAGTCGAAGACCGTGCCGTCCACGGGCGCGTCCGTCACGGGAATGCGCCTCTCGTCGGTCTGCGTGTATCTGTCGGCGTTTATCGCAAGACGCTGGCCCAGCACCGTTCCGCTCGCCTCGCCCGCGAGGTTCCAGTAGGAGTGGTTGGTGAGGTTGACTACGGTCGGGCGGTCCGTCACGGCCTCGTAGCGGACGACCCAGCGGCCCCCTCCGGGGACGGAGTACGTCACCCTGGCCTTCACAGTCCCCGGAAAGCCCATGTCGCCGTCGGGCGAAACGAGCTCGAAGACGATGCGCGACGTGGAACGCTCCACGACCTTCCACACCTTGGTGCTCCATCCGCGGGGGCCGCCGTGTATGTTGCTGCGGCGCGGCGGCTTCGCCTCGTTCACAGCCAGGCGGAACTCCCTGCCGTCGATCGAGAACCTGCCGTCGGCGATGCGGTTGGCGTAGCGGCCGACGAGCGCACCCGCCGAGAAGCCATACCTCTCGTATTCCGCCACGGTGTTCCAGCCGAGCGCGACGTCCGCAAGCCTCCCCCAGCGGTCCGGCGCCCAGCACCTGACGAGGCGCCCGCCGAAGTCGGTGACCTCGAGGACGAGGCCGCCGTCCGGATCCCTCAGGGTGTAGAGCGACGCCGCCTCGCCGTATTTCGTCATGCCGAACGGCAGGCCGCCCGTGCGGCAGCCCGCCAGGATCAGCACGGACGCAAGCAACGCGGAGAACCTGCCCATGGCGTGCATCCCGCGGCTCAGCGCCTGGAGAAGCGCACGACGACTGTGCCGTGCTGCGGGACGGCCTTGGCGGTGAACGAGCCCTCCGCCTCGCCGAGGTCGCGCCCCGCCCAGCAGTCGCGCGCCGCGCACTTGCCGGAAAGCCCCGCCTCCGCCCAGGTGACCGTGATGTCCTTAGGCCCCTCGTCGCCGATGTTGACGAACCCGACGGCGACATCGCCGTTCTCAAGCGGCTTCACGAGGGCGCGCCCGCCGGGCACCTCCTTGTCTACGGCCTGGATTCCGAGCGGATCCTGGTCAAGCGCGATCATCTCGTCGTTCGTGAGGAGCTTGAGCGTCCAGTCGTCGAGCAGGTCGATCGGGCAGCCGATGATGATCGGCGAGCTCCAGAGGCACCAGAGCGATATGTGGGTGATCTGCTCGTCCTTCGTGAGGCGCGTCGGCGCGAGCGGCTTCTCGTCCCACCCGCCGAGCATCCCGACGCGCGTCGGACACGGCATGTTCCAGTGGCCGGGGCGGTTGAACGGCTGCCAGCGGCGCATCTTGACCATCGTGTCGAGAACGCCCATCGCCCACACCGCGATCTTGCTCGTCCCGGAATAGCCGTCGTGGCTCCAGATGTCGATGAGGTCCGACCCGGTGCGCGTCATTGTGCCGAACTCGGTGAAGTTCCACGCCTCGCCGAACGGGGCCGCATTGGAGAGCTCGACGACGACGTCGCGCCTCTGCGACGCGAACGCCGCCGTAATGCGCGCGGCGTAGACTACGTTGGGGAGACCGGGCTGATGCGGCTTCTCGCACATCGTCCAGTCGTACTTGAAGTAGTCGCAGCCCCAGTCCACGACCTGCTTGACGTCCTGGGCGTCGAAGATGTACTTCTTCACGCGCCAGCCCGTCTTGCGCGACGTGTCGCCGTCCCACTTCCCGTCCGGAGAGTCGGACGACCCGCCCTGGAGGTACTGGTAGCTCGTTCCCCACGGCGTCGAGTAGATGCCGGCCTTGAGTCCCTCGGCGTGCATGTCGTCGAAGAGCTTCTTCATGTCGGGGAATTTCTTGTTGGGCTGGATCGCGTTGAGCGGACCGCCGCGGAGCCCCTGCCATCCGTCGTCGAGGTTGCAGAAGGCGTAGCCGTGGTCGACGAGTCCCTTGTCTATGAGCGCGCGGAACGACTTCCGGACGTTCGCCTCGTTCATCATCTCGCCGCCGCCGAGTCCGCCGAACGTGTTGAAGCCCATCGGCGGGGTGAGCGAGATCGTGTCGCCCACGACGAGGCGGAAGCGCAGGCTGCCCACGCCCGCGGAGTTCGCCGCCGCAAATTCGATTACGTTTGTGCCGCGGGCCATCGTAGAGCCGCCGAGGATGCCCTTCTCGGCGTCGAACGTCACGCCCTCGGGAAGACCGCGCGCGGATAGCCGCAGCGGACGCGTCCCCGTCACCGGAAGCCGGTAGATGATCGGCGAGCCCGGCCTCACGCCGTAGATAGTCGGACCGTTGATCCGCGGCGCCTCCGCCGCGGACAACTGCAGCGCCGCGATGGACAGGGAGACGGCCGCCCCCGCCGAAACAGCCAGCCGCCCCATGCCGTTCAGGACACTCTTGCTCATCTGCATTACCTGCCTTTCTTCTCGTAAATCCGGAACGGACAACGTACCGCCCCTTCCCGCATTATATCATTTCCGGATGCGGACGCGATGCGCAATCGGGCAATAAATTCGTGCCCAATCGGGCAAACCGCCGAATCACGCCTCCCTATAGCGAGTTCCGCTTCCGGAATCAAGCGACGCGAGGAACTCGCGGAAAGGCGCATTCTTCGCCGTCGGGACGAAATCGATCCCGGGCCTCCTCCCGAGGTCGCGCGAGACGTAGTCGTAGGCAAATCGCTCGAGAGTCCGCCCCATCGCCCTGCAGCTCATCACGAAGTCCGTGATCCGTCCCGCCGCAAGATCCACGACTATGTAGCACACGAGCCCCTGCTCGCCGAACCTGTCGGAGGTTCTGAACACGTAGACCTTCTTCGACGGGTCGGCGACAAGCGCGGCGAATTCGCCGCGGGTTCGCCTGATGGTGGTTGCGTTGAACTGGTTCGTCTTGCCGGCCATCTGCGCAAGGCGGTCGAGGTCGCCCTCGCAGGCGACGGAGGGACGCACCCTGAGTTCAAGCGCCTCGAGGTACGCGTCGACGGTGTCGTATTCGCGGCGCAGCTCGCGCCTGACGGAGTCGGTCCCGTAGCTTGCCGTGCGGAGCCGGTCCTCTTCCGTCAGCCCGGCGTCGGAGAAGAAGTGGCGGCGAAGCCTGCGCACGAGCTGGCGAGCCTCCGCCTCGCAGCGTCCGGACCATCCGCTCCACGGCGCCACCGCCGTTTCCGGGAGATGCGCGGACATCTGGGCGCGTTCGTACGGGTTGTCGTCGAGGAAGACGGCCGATTCCGTCCCAAGGTTCAGCTCGCGGCACGCGTCGATGAGGTTCCCTGGCTTAGGCCCCCAGTTCACCCTCCGCGCGGCGAACGGCAGGTCTACGAAATCGAGCGAACCGGGATCGTTCTTGGAGAGGAGCACGAGCACGACGCCGTCCGCGGCGAGCGAGCGGAGTCCGTCGTGGAGCGCGCGGACCGGCGAGAGTGCGCCGCGTCCGTCCTCGGACAGTATCCCGCGCCAGAGCGTGTTGTCCGCGTCCACGGCGAGGATCTTCTTTGGACGCGGCGATCCGGCGGCGGCCAGCGCCCACCCGCATTCGTCCACGAGCGCGCGGATCCCGACGAGCGAATACGGCATCGCCGCGAGGGCGCGCATCCTCTCGTCGAAGAACCCCGGCACCTCCGCGGAGAGGTCGGCGTCGAACGCGGTGACGTCGAACACTACATCCGGCGCGAAGCGGTTCATTGCCGATCCGCCGTCCAGGACCTCCTGCCGCCACGCGCCGAAGCCCGGCGGGACGTACGTCTCGAAACCGGCCCTGCGGAAATACGGGGCGAGAAGCTCCAGCGAGACGTCTCCCGCGAGCGCCACCCTTCCGGCGTGTTCTATCGGATGCACATCCATCTCGGCGGCGGAGGGGTCCGCTAGCGGACCTTGATGAGGATTATCAGGAGAATCGGCATGACCGCAAGCTGCAGAAGGACGAAGCGCATGAGCACCTGCGCGTTCGACCAGCCGAGGTTCTTCTTGCAGTGGTCGTGGAGCGGGAAGCGGATGCGCCTTATGACGCTGTCGTCGCCGATCTGGAAGCCAAGCCGCTTCGCGGCGCGCAGAAGGACGAGCTTGCCGAGCCCGCCGCCGCCGTTCACGAGGATCACCGGCGCGAGGAACAGGACCAGGAGCGGATTGCCCGTCATGAGCGACGCCGTGGCGACCAGTATCCCGAGGAATCTGCTTCCGGCGTCGCCCATCAGGATCTTCGACGGCTCGGCGTTGAACCACAGATAGCCGCCGAAGGCCCCCGCGACGATCATGACGACGATCGCCCAGCGCGCCGACTCGGCGTACGCGGGTATGAGGAAGTAGTGCGCGACCGGGCGGTAGCCGACGACGATGTAGAGGATCACCGCAAGCATCGCCAGCGTTATGACGGTGAGCGTCCCCGCCAGGCCGTCCACGCCGTCCGAGCAGTTCGTGGCGTTCATGGTGAACCAGAGAATGAACGCCGAGAGCGGGATGTACGCGATTCCGGGAATCAGCCAGGTGCCGACGCCGTTGAACACGGTCGTCCCCTTCACGAACGGAAGCCACGCGACCATTACGCGCGAACCGCCGATCTCCTCGCTGTGCCCGAGGAAGATGAACGCCGCAATCGCGATGGACACGACCGCGTCGAGAAGCCCCTTCCTCAGCTCGCCCCAGGGCACCGCGGAGCGGTCGTCGAGATAGCCGAACAGCATCGCGCCGTAGAGGGCGACGACGGCGGCCATGTCCCACGGAGCGAGCGGCGCGAAGAGGACTATCACCGGGAGGGCGACGAGCGAGACGAAGAGCCCTGCGCCCGTCGGCTTCCCGGCGGACTTCATCCCGTCCATGTCCTTCAGAATGGCCTTGCCGTGGTCGCGCGGCAGCCTGTCCCAGAGCCGAGGCAGGAGCAGCCAGGTCGCGAGAGCCGCGGTGAAGGTCCCGCCCGCAAGGAGAAGCGCATGTGACTGGAGGAGGCGGAACGGTCCCCAGAAAGGCGTGAGGTACTGCGAGAGAAAGTATAGCATGGCGCCTATTATACCATTTTTGCGCCGCGGTTCCCGTAGAACACCTTCCAGAGGAACAGCCCGCGCGCCGGCGCGGTCTCCACGCGCGCCGTGCGCGGCGCCGCGGCGTCGAGAAGCTCCTTCACGGCCTCGGGCCTCTCGCCGCCCTTCCCTACCGAAATGAGGAAGCCGGCCATCGACCGCACCTGCTTGTAGAGGAACCCGTCGCCGCGCACCACGAACGTGTAGCGCGGGCCCGCCTTCCTGACGTCGAACGAGAACACCGTGCGGACGGTGGACTCGAGCTCGCGGTCGGGGTTGGCCGCAAAGGAGACGAAGTCGTGGCGGCCCACGAAGAACGACGCGGCCCTGCGCATCGCCGCGAGGTCGAGCGGCCGGTGGCAGAACGTCCAGTACGGCGCAAGATGCGGCGGCATGATCTCGGCCTGGTAGACGTGGTACCGGTACTCCTTGCCCTTGGCCGAGAGACGCGCGTCGAATCCCTCCGGCGCGTACGAGGCGCGGAGGATGCGCACGGCGTCCGGAAGCCGCGAGTTCATGGCGCGGACGAGGTTCCGGGGAGGTATCGGCTTCGTGAGGTGGAAGTGCGCGACAAAGCCCTTCGCATGCACCCCGGCGTCCGTGCGCGACGACCCGAACACGCGCACCGGGCCGCCCTCGAGGTAGGCGAGAGCCTCCTCGACGACCTGCTGCACGCCCACGGCGTTGTCCTGGTACTGCCAGCCCGAGTAGCCGGTGCCGTCGTACGCTATCGTCACGCGGTATTTTCTCTTCATCGCATCCATCGTCCGCGGCGGTTTCGCCGCGCCGCGGATTATACCAAAAACGGCCGCCTCGCCGCTACCTCGCCGCGCGCAGCCAGTACGCGGCCGGCCTGTCCAGTCCGCGCCCCTGCTGGTAGTTGTACATCGCCAGGGACAGGGCCCTTCCGATGCGGTCCCAGTCCGGCGCGCCCGGCTCCTCGAACGGAATCTCGTTCACCGCGAAGACGCGTCCGCCCGACGGCGGCCGCCCGACGCGGATGCCGAAGCGCCCCGGCTCGCGCGCGACGGGCGAATGGACGGTCAGCGCGAAACGGTGCCAGAACGCGCTCTGGACAAGCCCCGCCCGGAAGAGCCCGCGCACGTAGTCGAGCGCGCCGAGGGCCTCGGCCCGGGTCTCCGTCGGGAAACCGTACATCAGGTAGGCGTGCACCATTATCCCGGCCGAGCGGAACGCCCTGAGGGCCTTCTTCGCGGACGCGAGCGTTATGCCCTTGTTCATCAGCGCGAGGAGCCTGTCGTCGGCGCACTCGAGCCCGCCCGTGACCGCTATGCAGCCCGCGCGCGCCATGAGCTTCGCGAGTTCCGGGGTGAAGGCGGCGTCGAAGCGGACGTTTCCCCACCACTCGCACTCCATTCCGCGCCGCAGCAGCTCCTCCGACACGCCGCGCACGAGCGCGGGCGGCATCGCCTCGTCCACGAAGTGGAATCCTCCGCCGAGCGCCTCCATCGCGTCCACGATCTCGGCCGGGCGCGGCATCTCGAAACACCTGATGTACGGAAGCCTCACGTCGCAGAACGCGCATCTGTGCCAGTAGCATCCGCGCGCCATCTGCAGCTTGCGCCACCTCCCGACGCTCCAGAGCCTGTGCATCGGATTCTCCGTCTCCACGACGTCGAAGTAGTCGTCCCAGTCGATTCCGTCGTAGCATGGCCGCACGAACGGCGGGACGGCGCCGGGGGTCCCGCCGAGGAGCCTCTCCATCTGCGCGTAGCCCTCGTCCAGCTGGAACTCGTCGAAGTACCTGCGCGGACGCGGATCCGTCATCGAGCGGAGCTCTGTGGAGACGAATCCGCCGCCGAGGACGAGGTTCCCGCCGGGCTGCCTGCGGCGGACCAGCCGCGCGATCGTGAAGGCCGCCACGCGCGTGCCCGGGAAAGGGCACGTCACGCCGACCACCGTAGGGCGAGTCTCGGACATCGCCTCCTCCAGCCGCCTCTCCAGAGGGGCGTCCACGACGCCCCTCCTGCGCACGAGCCGCTCGACCTCCCCGAAATCGGACGCCTGCGCGCTGATCTTCTCCGCATAGCGGGAGAACCCGAATCCGGGGTCCACATTGTCGCGTATCCACAGCGCAAGCTCGTCGACCATGGCGCTCGCCGCGAGCTTGGCCTCCGGCGGCGCGTCGCCCTGAAGCAGCTCGAGAAGCTGCTCCGCGTCGTCGCCGCCGTGCTCGACGAGGATGTCCCGCACGACCTTGATCCCGAGATCGCGCTGCTCGACCGCGTACCCGCGGGAGCGCAGATACCCGACGAGATGCATCGTCGCCGGGTACGGCGTGTTGGTCTGGACGAGAGGCGGCGTCAGCAGCAGGAGCCGCGCCTTCGCGGACGGGCGCTTCCTGGGCATGGCCCCCTGCTACTTCTTCCCGTGCATGAAGTCGCGTCCGGGATACTCCGGCGGGACATACCCGTGCTCGGAGCCCTGGACCCACCTGATCGACTTGTTGTCGCCGGGGATGTTGTTGTACATCTTCGCGAGGCCCGTCGGCGGGCACGTGTAGTCGCCCAGGCCCGCGCGGGTGATGCTCGTGCGGCAGGTCGTCGGGATGCGCTTCGCCCAGTTGGCGGCGTCGTAGTAGCCGAGCGCCGGCACCCACGGGATGTACCATCCGGCCGTCGACGCCTTCTTGGCGAGGCGGGGCTCGTTCATCGGCATGTCACAGCACCAGGTGATGTCCGAGTTCGCCCTCGTCACGCCCTCGCCGCAGCCCGCGGCCCAGATCGTCTGGAGCCCGCCCTGGCTGCCGCCGCTGGCGTAGAGGTCCTTCCCGTTCCAGCCCTTGAGCTTCTTGAGGCACTGGAGGCCGCGCTTGACGCGCAGGACCATTCCGTTGAAGTAGGCGGCCTCGGGATTCGCGTTCTGCACGGGGTCGAAGGCGTAGGTCTTGCCGTTCGACTTGATGGACTTCTTGAGCTCGGCGAGGTCGTCGTCGGTGGCGCCGAACGCGGGGAGCTTCATGCCGTGGGCGTTGATGTTCAGTACGATCTCCCCGTCCCTGCCACGCTCGGGGGGCATGTGGAAACCGGGATTGCCGCCGTAGCCGTGCGTCTCGAGCCGGGCGGGGAACTTCTTCCCCTCGTCGACGGCCACGGGGATAGAGAGGTAGCCGGTGACGGGGCGGATGCCCTCGGCGCAGGCGATGCTGACGGCGTAGACGCGCGCCTTCGGGTTCTTCTGGGGCACCTCGACCTTCTCGAGGAACCTGACGGGGACGCTGTCCAGGCGCGCGAACTGCTTCTTCCAGAACGCGTCGAAGTCGCCGGGCTCCTCGGGCGGAACGAGCTTGTCGACGTCAGCGCCGGCGCCGCCGTCGAAGAACACGTCCTTCTTGGCCTTCTCGAACTTGTTCATCGCCTTGCGCCCCTCCGGGGTCGTGGCGTCGCCGGTAAACTGCTTCTTGACGCGCTTGCCGGCCTTGTCGACGACGAACGCCTCGATGCGCACGAAGCCGGGACGGGACATGCTGGTCTCGTACACGAAGGGCTTTCCGTCGAACGGCAGGGTCTTCTCCTCGAAGTTGCCGAAATCGTCGGAACGCTTGAACTTGACGGAATACTCGCCTTCCGGCACCTCCCCCTCGACACCCATCGGCGTCAGGGTGAACTTCATCTTCTCGCCGACCCTGTACGAAACCGGGTCCTTGTCCGTCGTGCACTTTATCCACGCGTTGTCCAGCAGACCCGCCGAAGCGGCCGTGGAAACGGCCAGCGCCGCGGCTGCAACCACCCTCGCAAGCATCTCGTTCATGAGCATTTCCTTTCGTTTATGGCGTTTTAATCCGTTGTTCAGCTCTTCCGCGCCTGGCCCGGGGCAGGGCCGCGGATCAGTCGTCGCTCTTGGCGACGCAGCGTATCTCCGCCTCCGCGGCGAGTTCGCCGCGGACGTAGCCCTTCTCGCGGAAGCGCCCGCAGCGGTGCCCCACGCGGACCGCCTCGGCATGGGTCTCGCACTCGGCGCCCGGCACGACCGGACGGCGGAAGCGGACGGACTCCGCGCCCGCGAACATGAGTATGTCGGAGCTCCCCGCGTACTGCCCCTCGCGCTGGCCCGCGAGGACGCCGGCCGCGGCGGACTGGGCCATCGCCTCGAGGAGGATCACGCCGGGGACTATCGGATGCCCGGGGAAGTGCCCGCGGAAGAAGTCGCGCTCCGGCCCGAACACGACGACGCCGACGGACGACTTCGCGTCATGGCTCACCACGCGGTCGAGGAACAGGAAGGGATCGCGGTGCGGGAGGATGTCGATGCCGTTCAGGGGTTTCTCGTCCATTGAAGCAATCCTTTCGCAGTTCTCAGTAGTTCATCCGCGTCGGGATCCCGGCCGCGTGCATCTCGCGCTTGATCTCGGTGATCGTGTATTCGCCGGAGTGGATCATTCCGGCCACGATCGCGGCGTCGGCCTTGGCCCCGCGGAAGACGTCCACCAGGTGCGAGGGCCTTCCCGCGCCGCCCGAGGCGACGACGGGAACGCCCACGGCCTCGGCGATCATGCGCGTGATGTCCATCTCGAACCCCGCGCGCGTGCCGTCCGCGTCGACCGAATTGACGACGATCTCACCCGCGCCGAGGTCCGCCGCCCTCTTCGCCCACTCGACGGCGTCCATCCCCGTGAACTCGCGGAATCCGCGCGTCGTGATCTCGTATCCGCTCGCGGTCCTGCCGCTCTTCACCGGATCCATCCCGAGGACAATGCACTGGCGGCCGAACGCGGCGGCGCCCTCCGCGATGATCCGCGGATTCCTGACGGCGAGCGAATTGACCGAGACCTTCTCGGCGCCGGCGAGGATCACGCGCTCCATGTCCGGAAGCGACGATATCCCGCCGCCTACAGCGAACGGTATGCGCACCGCCCTCGCGACCGCCTCGACCATGCCGATGTCGATCGGACGGCGCTCGGCGGAGGCCGTGATGTCGTAGAACACGAGCTCGTCCGCGCCACCGTCAGAGTAGCCGACCGCCATCTCCACCGGATCGCCGAGGTCGACGTTGTTCTTGAACTTGACGCCCTTCGTGACGCGTCCGTTCCTCACGTCGAGGCAGGGTATGACGCGCTTCGTCAGCATGAGAGCCACCCCTTCAGGAGGTTGAGGCCGATGCGGCCCGACTTCTCGGGATGGAACTGGCACGCCCATAGCGCGCCCCTGCGCACCATCGAGGTGAAGCCGGTTCCGGCGTATTCGGTGACGCCGGCCGTGGCGTCGCCGAGCTCCGCGAAGTAGGAATGGACGAAATAGAACTCGAGCCCGTCCACGAGCGGACACAGCTCCGCGGCGGATTCGCCGCGGACGCGCACGTCGTTCCAGCCGATCTCGGGGACCTTGAAGCCCGGCACGTCGGGGAAGCGGCGGACGCGGCCGGGGACGACGCCAAGCGTGTCGACGCCGCCGTCCTCGTCGGAGCGTTCGAAGAGTATCTGCATCCCGAGGCAGATGCCGAGGAACGGACGTCCTGACACCGCCGCGGCGCGCACCGCGTCGGTGAGCCCGAACCTCTCCAGATTGTCCATCGCGCTCTTCGCCGCGCCCACGCCCGGGAAGACGACGCGCTCGGCGCGCTCGACGGACTTCGCGTCGCGGACGATCTCGGTCTCGACGCCGAGGGCCGCGAAAGCGTTCTTGACGCTCGTCAGGTTGCCCGCACCGTAGTCGACTATCGTGACCATCGGCTTAGGCCTTGAGCTCCCCGCCGATCCGGACCAGGAAGTCCTCGAGCTTCATCGCGCCGAGGTCGCCCTCGCCGCTCTTGCGCACCGACACGGTGCCGTCCGCCTCGTCGCGCGGACCGACCACGAGCTTGTAGGGAACCTTCCACGCGGACGCCTCGCGGATCTTCGCGCCGAGCTTCTCGGCGGAGCCGTCGACCTCGACGCGCACGCCCTTCGCGGCCAGCGCGGCGCGCACCTTCTCCGCATAGCCCAGGGCCTTTTCGGAGATCGGGAGGATGCGCACCTGCTCCGGGGCGAGCCAGACCGGGAACGCGCCCGCGTAGTGCTCGATGAGGATGCCGATGAAGCGCTCGAGCGAGCCGAGGACCGCGCGATGGAGCATCACCGGATGGTGCTTCTTGCCGTCGGCGCCGATGTACTCGGCGTTCAGGCGCTCCGCGCTCGGCAGCTGGTAGTCGAGCTGGATCGTGCCGCACTGCCACTGGCGCGCGAGCGCGTCGACGAGGGTGAACTCGAGCTTCGGACCGTAGAACGCGCCCTCGCCCGGCTGGATCTCGTAGTCCATGCCAGCCGCCTTGCAAGCCGCCGCGAGCGCCGCCTCCGCATGCTGCCACGTCGCCTCGTCGCCCACATGGTCCTCGGGCATCGTCGAGAGCTTGATGAGAAGGTTCTTGTCGAACCCGAAGTCGGAATAGACGTCCTTCAGGAGACGGCAGAACTTCGCGACCTCCTCCTCGATCTGCTCCTCGGTGCAGAGGATATGCGCGTCGTCCTGGACGAAGCCGCGCACGCGCATGATGCCGTGCAACGTTCCGCTCGGCTCGTTGCGCGCGCAGTGGCCGAACTCGGCGAGACGGAGAGGAAGGTCCTTGTAGCTCCTCGTGCGGCTCTTGAAGATCTCGATCGCGCCAGGGCAGTTCATCGGCTTCACCGCGAAGAGGCGCTTCTCGCTCTCGGTGATGAACATGTTCTGCTGGTAATGCGCCCAGTGGCCGCTCCTTTCCCAAAGCGAGCGCGGCATGATCGCGGGCGTGTTGACCTCGCGGTAGCCGTCCTTGACGAGCTTCCTGCGCATGTAGTCCTGGAGCGTCACGTAGATCGACCAGCCGCGCGGATGCCAGAAGATCTGGCCGGGGTCCTCCGGGTCGAGATGGAAGAGATCGAGCTCCACGCCGAGCCTGCGGTGGTCGCGGCGCTTCGCCTCCTCGGCGCGAGCGACGATCTCGTCGAGCTCCGCCTGGTCCTTCGCGACAATGCCGTAGATGCGCTGGAGCATCTTGTTCTTCTCGTCGCCGCGGTAGTAGCTGCCCGCGACGCGCGTGAGCTTCACGACGCCGATCTGCTTCGAGTGCTCGACGTGGGGACCGCGGCACATCTCGACGTACTCGCCGACCGCGTAGGTGGAAATCGCGACGCCGTCCGCGACGACGTCGGCAAGGCGCTCGAGCTTGTACTTCTGCCCGGCGAGAAGCCTCTTCGCCTCGTCGGCCGAGACCTCCTTCCTGACAAACGGCTCGTCGAGCGCAATGAGTCGCGCGATCTCGGCCTCGATCTTCGGAAAATCCTCCGTGGAGAGGCGGTGGGGGAGATCGAAGTCGTAGTAGAACCCGTCGTCCGTCGCCGGGCCGATGTCGACCTGCACATCCTCGAAAAGGTTCATCACGGCACGCGCGGTCATGTGCGCCGCGCTGTGCCTACGCATCTCGTCGTTGATTTCGCTCATCTTTCTCCTTCAAATTTGGGGGTATATTATATCACCCCCGGCGTTTCTCTGTCCATTGGCGTCACTTCGCGTAGGCGCCGCAGGGACGGGCGCCGGAGGGGTACTCCGCGCCGTTCACGTCGGCCGGGACGCACTGGAGCGCGGTTCCCGCCGACGCGGCGGGGGAGCCGGGGGGGAGCGCGAAATTCGCGGAGGACTCGCCGGCGAAGGCGCGCTCGACCACGACCGGGTTCACGCCGAACTCCATCGTCTTTCCGTAGAAGTCCCTGTTGTACCAGGCGCAGCGGTCCACGAGCAGGCCCGTCGAGCCGTCGCCCTTCTCGTAGCCCTCCATTGCCTTCATGACGCAGTTGAGGAACCTGACGTCCTTCGGCTTGAAGTCGCCGCGCCCGTTCTTCGTCTGCATCCACTGCCACTTCTGGTCGACCAGCGTCATGTGCGCGAACAGGACGTTGTCCATGTCCTCGGAGAAGCGCGAATAGACGAGGTCGCCGCCTGTCCCCTGGAACACGACGTTCACGAAGGCGCTGTTGCGCAGGCGCTGCCCCGAAAGGCCCCTGCACCTGCAGTTCGTCGCCTTGACGTTGTAGAGTATGTTGTCCTCGCACCACTTCGGCGCCACGGCGAAGCCGTTGAAGAGGTCCGGGTCAAACGCGGCGCCGGCGCCGGCGTCGATCCCGTCCACCGTGCAGTTGACGACGAGGCAGCCGTTGTAGGTGAAGGCGTCGCAGGCGATGTTCCTTATCTCGTGGCCGCGGACGAACTCGCAGCAGGGGCCGTTGCCGATGTCCTCCGTCACTCCGCCCGTTATGTACGCGTGGAGCCTGTTGCCGAAGAGGGACGTATTGCCGCCGTGGCGGCCCTGCTTGTTGTAGAAGCGGCAGTTGTCGAACCACGCGACAGACTTCCCGCCCTCGCCGAGGATGATCGAGCTGTCGCCGTCGGCGCAGTCGCAGTAGAGCTCGACGTTCCGGAAGATGAGCTTGTCGGTGCCGGTGCGGCCGCGCGAGAACTTCACCTGCGAGCGCTCGACGCCGGGGGCCGGCGTCAGGAGCGTCCAGTACTTCCTGGCCTTTCCACCGCCGATCATCCTCGCCTGGTAGTCGCCCGGGAGGAGGTACACGGTACCGCCGTCGCCGGCCTTCTGCACGGCCTGCCTGATTGTCTTGACCGCCTGTTCGCGCGAGAGGCCCGTCGAGAACTCGTTGCCGTTCTTCGGGTCGACCCACGCAATCTTGTCCGAACCAAGCGTCTTGCCGGCGTTGGCGTACATCGACAGGGGTGGGAGCGAATACGACTCGCCCGTCTCAGCCACCGCCTTCGCGCCGAGCGTCACCGGGCCGTCCTTGAACTTCGCCGCGTCGAACGGGAAGACGAACTCCCAGACGCCGGTGCGGTCGTTGAGCGTCGGCGCCTCGGCGGTGAACGCCTTCTTGCCGTCGACGGAGAACTCGACCTTCACGGACTTCTCGTGGAACGCGACGACGCCCGCCTTGAAGACGCCCTCGACGCGCTGGTACGGCACGACATCCCACTTGGCTACGGGACGGCCGGCGAAAGCCGCCGAGGCGGCAAATGCGGCAAACGCGGCAAAATACAGTCTTTTCATTGTCTTTCAGGCGTCAGCGGATGACCGGACGCAGTATCATGTTCCTGTAGTCGGCGTCGGAATGGTCGCCCTGGAGGTAGATCGGGCCGGGAACGAACTCGTTCGCGTCGATTGCCCCGCCGGTAACGCCCGTGACCGGCGCATCGTCGATGATCGTCGTCCCGTTCAGGACGACCGTGAGATGGCGCTTGTAGAGCGTTACGCTCACGTGCTGCCACTCGCCGGGTTTCTTCTCGGCGGCGACCGACGGCGCAACGCGCCCGTAGTATGCCGCCATGTTGTGGCAGTCGACCTTCTTGCCGTAGCTGTCCACGACCTGGATCTCGTAGCGTCCGCGCAGGTAGACGCCGGAGTTGGACCCCTTCGGGACGCGGACGTCGTACTCGAGGTTGAAGTCGTAGAAGTCCGCGCGTCTGGTCATAAGGTTGGCTCCGCCGCCTGCCCACGACCCGTCGGGCTTGAGCCCGAGCGAGTTGGAAAGGACCTTGACGCCGTCCGACTCCCGGACGGACCAGCCGTTCTTCGCCTTCTCGTCCATGAGCTTCCAGCCGTCGAGCCCGTCGGCTAGAAGATCCACCGGATCGCCAAGCACGGCGTCCTTCGTCGAGATCCCGCCGCAGACCGGCGGATTGCGCCAGCCCTCGAACGCAGTCACGACCTTGCCGGCATTGACCGCCCTGCCCTTCATCGTCATGCCGTCGACCTCGCCCTCCACCTTGAAGCCCCAGTTGTGGTCGAACGAGAACCTGTTCCCGTCGAACACGACGTTCTTCTGCAGCTCGGGCGACGCCCAGCGCCACAGGACAAGGGCCTGCGGCCTGCCGTCCGCATCGCGGGAGAGGATCATGTGGCCGGCGTCCATGCTGCCGTAGTGGAGCCGGAGCCCCCAGTTGCCGACGACAGGGTCGTCCGCGTCATAGCTTGCACATGTCGCGCAACCGGCAAGCGTCAGCGCCGCGGCCGCCGAAAGGAGTGTATTCAGTCTCATATTGCAGATTCCATTGTGGTTGAAGAAGTATTGTAGCATATGGCACGGACGATGTAAACAACAGCGTGCGGCTAGCGCGTGCTCCGCGTCTTCGGCTGCTGCCCGCGCGCGACAAGCTTGGAGAGCCCCGCGAGGACGCACGTGAAGATCAGCATGAGCGTGGAGAGCGCGAAGACGGCGGGAAGGTTCCGCGAGTGCTTCGTCATCGAGCTGACGTATGTCGGGAAGGTGTTGGTTCCCGCGCCGTTGACGAAGCTCGTGATCACGACGTCGTCGATGGAAAGGGTGAAGGCCAGCAGCCCGCCCGCGACCACGCCAGGCAGCAGCAGCGGAAGCTGGACGTGGAAGAACGTGTACCACGAACCGGCGCCAAGGTCGTACGCCGCCTCGACTATGCGGTCGTCGAAGTCCTGAAGCCGCGCGAGGACCGTCATGACGACATACGACACGCAGAACGTGACGTGGGCGATCAGGATGGTCCAGAAGCCGCAGTCCACCCCGCACGCCACGAAGAGCATCAGGAGCGATATGCCGATCAGGATGTCCGGCATCACCAGCGGAGTGTACACCAGCGCATGGTGGACTGACTGGAGGCGCCCCTTCCACCTATGGAGCGCGAGCGCGGCGGTCGTGCCGAGGGCGCACGACACGAGCGTCGCCAGCCCCGCGACGACGAGCGACAGCCAGAAGCTCTGCATGAGCGCGCCGAGCCGCCTGTCGCCCGAGAATATCATCGAATACCCCCTGCCAGTCATGCCGGCGAAGCGCCCAGACGAGTCGAAGAAGCTCATCGATATCCCGTTGGGGATGAAGCCGTACACGACGACGAGCAGTATCGGCACGTAGAGGAAGGCCAGCACGAGCGCCAGGACGACGGTCGAGAAATAGGATCGCTTCATCGCCGGCCGCCCTCCACGGACCGCTCCACGAGAAGCCCCTGGTGCCCGGCGGGAATCACGGCCCTTCCGTCGACGAAGGCGCCGAGGTCGGGATTGCCCCTGAGCCTGTAGCCGCGCAGGAGCTTCGGACGCTCCTCGTCGGCGAAATCCCAGACTGTCGCCCGGCGCGCGCTGCGCTCGGTCAGGAGCACGAACCGTCCGTCGGTGCTCGGAAGCCCCCTGTGCCCGCCCTCGCCGAACCGGCGCCACCCGCCGGACTTTCCGTCCGCCGAGAGGAATTCATACCCGTCGTCCACCGTGCAGAGAAACCGGTCGCCGAACCGGACGACGCCGTTTCGCTGGCTGCCCGTGCGCGGCGTTCCCGGCTCGGTGCGCGGCGCGGGCTTCGCGGCGACGCGCGCGCCGTCGCCGGAGACGTCGATCCACGCGACGCCTTCGTACGGGACGAGCACCGGGTAGCGTCCGCCGATCGCCGAGTCGGCGGCGAACCTGTCCCACTGGCACGTCCCGTAGAGGGACGCGAGCGGACTCACGGCGTTGAATCCGGACGTCTTGTAGAACGCATAGGGCCCGTACCTGCCGGAGAGCACGACGTTCTCCGCGTCGGGCGCCCAGCACCAGAAGGCGACGCTGCCGCCCATGCCCGCGTCCCTGCGCCGCGCGACCTCGCGGAAGCGCGACGGGCCGTCGAGCTCGTACATGGCGAATCCGTCCAGCCCCTCGGCGACCAGCAGCCTGCCGCCGACGAAGCAGCAGTCCGTCACGCGATGCCCGCCCGGCAGCTCGCCGAGCT